>JBGAWZ010000220.1:0-4200 GCA_044227335.1 Candidatus Zixiibacteriota bacterium
AGTGCCCCGAAGCGCTCTTGGCCGATGTCGAGAGACTTATCTTATAGCTGTATCCGGTCGGGAAGGACGACCAGCTAAGCGAGAAAGTCTTAAGGTCGCTCGACCAGCTTATGGGTGAAGTAACGGGTGTCCCATCCCACTTAGCAATCTCGAGCGCCGCTCTGACCGAGGCCGTGTCCATACGAGCATTGAAAGTCATGACCGGAGAGTCATACCACGCGCTTTGAACTGTAGTCCCTGCGACCGGGCGTATATTGGTTACTGCGACCGACTGAGTCGTCATGCGAACTTTCAAATCATAGCCGAGTTTTTCGCCACCAATGAAAATGGGGGCTGAGCCATCGACTGTTATCTCGTAAGAACTTCCGGGAACCGATTTTTGACCGTTGGTCGGGAAGAACTTCACCATGCCCCGCCGACGGTTGTTGTAGTAATAATAGTCATAGGGATAATCGGCGGTAGGGGTGAACCAATAGCCGGCGAAGGGTGCGGATATTGTACACGCCAAATTGAATTGGGCAGTATCAATAGGGCAATTGAACTCGAGCACAAACAATGGGGACCAATCCGGCGGAACAATCGAATCGATTAGCCAGGTCGTGTAGCCGTAGATGTCGGGTATTTTTGCCCAACTTCTGGAGAATCGCGCCGAGTCAGTAGTGAATTTCATCCTCATAATGGCGTTCAATCGGCGACCGTGTAGAGAAATCAGGGTGGTATCGACTGTAACTTCGTAAGTAGTGTGGGGGGCGAATTCGCCCAGACCGGCTACCGTAAACACATCATAGTCACCGTAGTAATAGTCGTCCGGTCGCACACTTATCGGCACCAGTGGATAGACCGTCAATGCAGAACCGAGCGAATTGAGGTCTATTTCGTCGGAACATTTCGCCGAAAAGATTTTGTCTTGCCAGACCGGATCAAGCGCACTCAGGTTGCCGTATGGCCATATGCTGTCAATCACCATGATGTCAATGTACTGGGTCTTAAGGACGGTCGCCTCTCCTTCTTGGACTACCACGCCATCAAGTACAAGCCTTTTGGCGTCATTCGAGTTGAAGACGACGCGGCAGGAGCCGGGTTCGACCTTTGAGACACTGAAATAACCGGAATCGTCAGAAGACACAGAGGCGATTTTTTCCGCCCGCCACACTTCTACGGTCACCGGCATGCTACGCGCGAGCACCCGCCCCGCAATACTCGAATTGGCTGTCGTCCCGGAGTTTGTGATATTGTGAGTTGACTGGTCTTTTGTGCAACTCACGGTGAGCAACAGCGCCAACGTTGTAGTTGTTATCGTGGCACAATGAAGCATCCTATTGCGCATACCGTTCCCCTTCCCGGATTCTTAGTTACAGCGCAAGTCAGAAGAGCCGGATCATCATTCAAGTCTTAGCGGATGAGACCCGAACGCAACTATCCTCACGTTTTTTACGTGGACAGCATAGTCACCGAGGACAACTTTGTCAACGGCAAGGCCGGAAACGGAGAGCCGCCCGTGGTGGTGGCTTATGTTCGGTACAGGATATCGAGAGGCCCCCGTTATTGACAAACGGCTGTCGGCGTGAAACTTACGTATAGATAATCGATCAGGGCCGAGAGGTCAGCAATATCGACTGCGCCATCTAAAGAGCCGTCGCAGTTGGCTTCCGCCTTGCAACAAAGAGGCGAGAACGAAATGTAGAGATTGTCAATCAGCGCCGACAAATCTGCGATGTCGGTCACATCGGCACCGTCGCAGTCAACATTGCCGGAGAGTCCGGCACAACAACTCAGATTGCATATCTTTGCCGCGAAAATATCGGTGCTACTTCGCGTATTGTCATAGGGGGAAACGAGCGGGAAATCGGTCGACTCGGTATTTCCGCTTATGAACACACACCCCGCCGAATTCACAGCGACCGCGTAGGAAGCATCAAATCCACTCCCGCCGATCAGCGTAGAAAACGAGAGCGCCGATCCTGTTGAATTGAATTTGGCGACAAATCCGTCGGCGGTGCCGCCCAGAGTGGAATCAGATGGATTGACCAGCGGAAAGTTGGTGGCGCGGGTTCCACCGGCTATGTAGAAATTCCCCTGTACATCACGAGCCAACACCGACGGGTGCGGATACACAAATGTCTCATCGTTGCCTCCGAGGTACGTGGCGAAATCCAACACCGATATGTTGGTAGTGAATTTGGCGTAGATGGCGTCGCATACGCCATTGTATGTCTGGTCGAATGCGCCGGCAGTCCCCAAGCCCGACGATTTAGTCCAACCAGTGAGTATTACCGTCCCGGTACTCGGGACATAAATACATGGATTCCCTTCTTCACCGGCACCGCCAAAGTAGGTCGCATGGGTCGGACCCAACAGTCCGCTCTGGACTGCGAGCGATGCTACAAAGAAGTCGATTCCACTGACCGTGTTGTCGTAGCCGTCGACACCCGGCAAGTTGGATGAAGCGGTCGTGCCCGCTATGGTGATCGTAATTGGAATGTTTCCGCTGATGGCAATCGAGGTTCCAACGTCGAAACTGCTTCCGCCGTAGTAGGTGCTGTATGAGAATGTCGATGAAACAAGGGAGAACGAATAGAGTGAAACGAATGCATCCTGGCTACCATTGCGCGTTGTTTGACTGGCATTGACGGTCGGGAAGTCGGTCGAAGACGTATACCCGGTCACATACACACCGTAGCTAAACGACGAGCACCCAAGCGATGTGCATCGCGCAATTACATCAGTGCCGTTTTCGGTCCCGCTTCCGCCCAGAAATGTGCTCATCAAGAGTGAATTGCCGGCTGATCCCATGCGGACGACTATGACGTCTTGAGTTCCCCCGAGAGAAGCGTCGAACGGGACTGCGGTTGGGAAATCGGCAGATGTTGTCCATCCTGTCAGGACCAGACCGAAGCCGGCCTCTTCGGCCGCCGTCACGGCGGCAAATTGATCGTTGCCCCCTCCGCCGACGTACGTGCTGTACACCAGGCCAGTTCCGGAAGAATTGAATTTGGTGACATATGCGTCGGTCGAGCCGGCCTTGACATTGTCGTAGCCCGAGACAAAAGGGTAGTCAGTAGAAACCGTCTCGCCACAAACTATCACTTCGCCCGCGCCATTGACCGACATGTCATTGTGGTAATCGATCCCCGAGCCACCCAGATAGGTACTGAACGACACCACTGGATCGACAACCAACGCGATGGCTCTGTCGTAATCATCGTGAAGTTTGAATCCATAGCGGTTTTTCCCGCGGATCTCGTACGACGCCCTTAGCAACTGTCGCTCCCCCATCACTTCCTGATAGACTACAGGCGCATGCTCAGTGACTGTTCCCCAGCGGGTTTTGACTTGAAGGCAACCGGCCGAATCAATAGCCAATCCACGGATTCCCTTGTATTCAACCTCGACCTGAGCCAAATCACCGCCGGGTTGAACGATAAAATCGCATTCGAGTTTGCCACTCGCGCTTTGAACTTTGAGATCAATGTCACTGTACAGACTGCGATAGACAATTGACTCGTAATTGGGGACATCGGTGCGCCATTTTGTGGCGTCATTGCCAAGGAAGTAATTACAACGGTACTCAGTCAGCCCTTCACCCGATATTTCCGGAGCCGGATTGGCGTTGACAAATTTGGCGCCGATCAACATGGTCTCGATCTTTTTCTGCTCGCGAACTGCTTTCCCTTCTACTCGATTTGATTTTTTGGCACTTTGATCGCGGTAGAATTGGTAGTCGATCCCTTCGGTAGTAAACCAAGCGACCGCGGCGCCGGCTTTTGCCTGAAATCCAACGCGACTGTCCCACTGACCGGCGTTGGCGGTGAAAGTGACCGGGACGTGGGCTAAATCCTGCGCGCATGGAGTGGTGAAATTACCTACCAAACAACCGGCGACAAGAAATAGAGCAAGACTTGTATTACCTTTGGACACGGTCAACCTGCTTTCCGATTTCGAAGTAATTCGTGGGACGATTTCCGGGCAACGATTTCGCGTCGGACTCCGACGAGGAGTCAATATAGCAATGCGGACGGTCTGTGTCCACCTTTTATCGACACACAGGGCTCGGACTACAACAAACAGCCGCCCGGTGTGGGCGGCTGGTCATAGGATTCATTGCGTGTCGGCGTCTGCTTACTGGCAGGCCGCGGTTGGGGTGAAACTGATATAGAGATAATCGATCAGCGCTGATAAGTCGGCGATGTCGATGCCACA
>JBGAWZ010000221.1:0-4187 GCA_044227335.1 Candidatus Zixiibacteriota bacterium
AGTCGCATCACCGGGGAGATAGGGTCGTCATCAAATCCGATTTCGGGAATGACAGTCGCGACGCTGCTGATTACCTGCCTACTATTTCTGGCGGCGGGATGGACCGGAGTGGGATACCGCGCGATGGCGCTATCGACCGCGGCGATTGTCTGTATCGCGGCCTCCAATGGCGGCACGATCAGTCAGGATCTCAAGACCGGGTATTTGGTAGGGGCGACGCCAAAATATCAGCAACTGGCGATTATGATCGGTGTGGTTACCAGCGCTTTGGTAATCGGATTTGTGGTGATATTGCTGAATAATACCTACACCACTTTGCCAAAAATGAATTTCCCCAGTTACGTTGCAACTGTACCGACCGATGCGCCGACTATGAAAGGCCCGGACGGAAGTTCGTATCGTGTGCATTATGTCAGTGAGCCGGTGGGGGAAGTCTCAATTGGCAAGTATCTGGTCAATGAATCCAATCAGATTGTCTATCTGGTTGATCCGGGAATCGCGGGGACGCATCCGGATGTCGACGGCAAACACACCGACAAACTGGATTCGCCGAAAGCGCGTTTGTTTTCGCTGATTATCGACGGAATTTTGACCCAGAAACTGCCGTGGGGGCTGGTACTGATCGGAATATTTTTGGCCCTGGTGATGGAGTTAGTCGGAGTGTCATCGCTCCCGTTTGCAGTCGGCCTGTATTTGCCGCTATCCAGTTCGGTGCCGATCATGGCGGGTGGCATGGTGCGGGCGCTGGTTGACCGCAAGCGCAAGGGGACCGAGGCAGAGGCGGAATTCTCGCCGGGTGTACTCCTGTCGTCGGGATTCATTGCCGGTGCGGCGATTATGGGTGTGGCATTGGCTGGTGTGATCGGCGCGGGATGGGATGAGACAATCAATTTCTCACACTATCTCGGCGTACTGGCTGAATCGGATTGGTTCGCGGCGATACCGTTTGTGATTTTGATGTTTGTGATGTACAAGATCGGGTTGTCGAAGACCGCGAAGAGCTGAAGAACAGTTCGATCAGATCTCAAACATATCGGGAGTACTGGTCGTGTACATCTTGCGCAGGACTTCGGCATTTCTTGGATTGTAGCGGACGGCGGTTTCCAGGTACTGCGCGGCGACCGATAGTTGCGATTGATCACCAGTCAGCCCGGACATCGTCCGGTAATAGATCGCGGCGAGTAAGTTCACTACAAAGTCGGTCGGATAATCGCGGGTAAGCGTTTCAACAATCGGGGCGCATTCGCTCATTTTTCCGGCGTGGGCAAGCCAATGATAGAGATAAATCATTGCGTTGCGATTATCCGGGTGCATTTTCAAGAAATTTCTGATCAGCGAATCAGGCGGTACGTTCCCGCCGGTGGTCATCAGCCGGGCGGCGATCTCAAATTCCGTGGGTTGGTATTTCATGGCCTCGGGATTGCCAAAAAGATCCCAGACAGGTACGAGATAGTTGATATTGTCGCGAATCCAAAAACGCCCCACCACCGGCACGTTGGCCAATTTGGGGTTGTCTTTTTTCAGAGTGCGCCAGAGATTTATCGGGATGGCAAGATGAGTGACCGGATATTGGGCCAAAAACGGTTCGTTTTCGGAAAGCGGGAGCTTGATAAACAAGGGAAAGGCACGGACTGAATTGCCGGAGGTAATGGCCGGTCCAATCTGGCCGCTGACCACCGCACCGGGGCCAAGCAAAGTCGCCAGGTCGTGGTTGGCGTCGCGAATGCCATACGTTCGCATGCTGTACCAATTGTAGTAGAGCCGGGCATCAGTGACAATCGACCCAAGAACTATAACAAGCCCGACCGCCCAAGCCAGTTTTGGGGATACGGTAACCACCTTTTTTCTGAAGTACAGCGATAGCAATCCGGTCAATACCACAGCGACCGGGAGGACATACCAAACCCACCGCTGATACGCGCGCAGTGAGAGTGAATCGATCCCAAACGGCGTGACGGCGTGGTAGACAAAATACCAGTTGAGTAGCAGTGTGAGCGCGATCTGCCACCATCGAATTCCGGTTGACCGGCGCTCCATCGTGCCTGCTCGCGCAATCCAAATCGTGACGACCATCACGATTGGTATGAGCAAAACGAACTGATATCTCAGCGGTCGATAGTTGAACACCGAGAGTACCAATATCCAAACGGCGATCCAGGCCAGCGCGAAAACAAGCGGCTTGCGATAGCGGCTGTCCGGCTCCCTATAGAAAATCGACCAGAGCAGGGCGATGTAGCCGCCCACTGAAAGTACAGGCGTGTACTTGTGAAGTCCGGTGCGGGCGTAGGAAATGAGATTTTCAAAGGGGCCCAACGGCAGTTCAAGGCCGTGCGGCCAGCCGTGACCCTCGGTGCCGTGGGTCCAAAGAAACGATGCCAATTCGAATGTCCCATGAAAAAGATAAGAGAGCCCCAGAACTGAAAGCGCCGACGTCCCTACGCAAGTGGCAATGAGTGACCATTTGATCTCGCTCCTTTCGCAAATCCACCATGAGATTGGTGCGGCCAGTAAGAGCAGTCCGAAAGCTTTGCAGAAAAAGGCGATTGCCGATATGAGCAGGCCAAGAATAACTGCGCTTGTTCTGGTGTCGGGCAGAGACAGCATTGCAATAAACAAAAGACCGGCGCCGAAGAGCAGAGCATTTTCCGAAAATGGAAAGCGACCATAGAGAATCAGGACGAAGTTGCAGGCAAGCAAAACGGAGGCGGCAATCACGTATTTTGCCGAAAGTCGTCGCACTAGTCCCCAAAGGAACATTGCCAGCCCAAGACAACTAAGCAATACGCCGGTCATAGCACCCGACGCGACCGATATACCGCTCAATTTGTACATGACAAAAGCAACACCGGTAATTAGCGACGTTTTGAACGCCTGCCAATGCTCGTAGCCAAACAAGCTCCATTGGCCAAATTGGACTTCGTTTTTTGCAAATAGCGTGAGATACCCGCCGTCGGTCGTGAAATCCTGGCTCCCGTCGGCAAAGAATGCCGGAGCGTCGGCCTCGATGTCGAAGATTCTCAGGCCGACACCGAATGCGAAAACTACACCGACGATGGCAAGTAGTCGCCAGCTAAACGTCCTCGGTGAGTCTGTCGTGGTCGGTTCTTTCGCTCGGTTGCTGTCTGGTGAGCCATTCATGTCGTTGCCAATATAAGTATGACACATTTACGGGGCACTCAATAACTCTGCTGTGAATGCCTGGTAGAAAATGACTCAAAAAAGGACGGCCGCCGGTTTTCACCGACGGCCGTTTGGTCAATTGACCGATTTCTAAAGCGAGCTCACGGACACAGCGTGGTCGGCGTGAAACTAATGTACAGCCGATCAATCAGTGCGGTGATATCCGAGATATCGACATTGCCGTCGCCGTCAACGTCGGCCGCCTGATCGCAACAGATTTCCGTCAGCGAAATGTACAGACCGTCGATCAAAGCCGAGAGATCGGAGATGTCCGATCCGCCAGCGGGATCGCAGTCGATATTACCCGAGGAACCGATACAGCACGGCGAGTTGCTCAGGGTACCTGGGCAACCGACACCGTTACCGGCATAGACACCGCCGGCCATATCGCACTTGACCTGAGTGGTCACAATGCAAGTGCCGTCGGGCAGGCAACAGCAACCAGTCGGAGTACCCGTAGACGGGCAACTGGCCGGAGTGCACGGCGCGCCGATTGTGAAGCTCACGCCACCAACCGCGGCGCAGTCGGCCGCAGTAGTCTGGATACAACCTCCGCCGTTCGGCAGACAGCAAGCGCCGGTCTGTCCGATTGGTTCGCAGGTGGTCGCCAGACACGGGACGTTGTCACCTTTGTAGATGCCGCCATGAGCCTGGCAGTCAGCCGCAGAGATAACCACGCATCCGCCGGTCGGTAGACAGCAGGCGCCGCGGAGCGGCTTGCACGGATTCGGTGTGCACGAAGATCCGTTACCCTGCCACGCACCGTGGAGGTTCTTGCAATTGAGAGCATTCGTGATGATGCACGTGCCATTTTCCAGACAGCAGGCGCCCTTTGACGGAGGCTTGCAACGGATCAGAGCACAGCTCGAGCCCGGACCTTGCCAGATACCTGAGAGCTTACGGCATTTCAGCTTGGTGGTCTGGATACAGGTACCGTCGGGCAGACAGCACGCGCCTTCCTTGATCACTGGGCATAGAGCCGGTGTACACGGAGTTCCAGCACCATA
>JBGAWZ010000222.1:0-5623 GCA_044227335.1 Candidatus Zixiibacteriota bacterium
GTTTACCCAGTTTCGCCAGATTGCCATTCGCTCACGATCAGCGTCGACATAATCGGCAAAGAGCGTCGACAGTTGCCTCAGGGCTTCGTTCCCTTTGGTGACCGCCCGGATAGCGTCGTCATATTCACCTTTTTGGTGGAGACTGGCGGCGATTCGGTGTTGCAGTTCAGCGACATTGGCAAACCGCTCGAGTTTATATCGAGCCAGCGAGCCATTCACCGACTCATTCCACGAATCAATTTCTTTGGCCAATGCGTCGATTCCGGACTTGGAGGCAAAGGTCGCCCGATTGAGCGAATCTTCCGCCTTCGTTTTGGCTTCATCGGCGGCCGCCTGAGCTAGCGCCAACGTCGACTTGGCTGATTGATAATCCCGCAGAGCCGCGACTCGTCCGTTTTGCCGTGCGATCTCAAGCCAACCTTGTTGCACCAGTTGTTCGGCCTTGCGATAGGTCGGTTGGGCATAGCGAATCGCGCCGGCTTTGGCCGCGGTAGCCACATGCGATTTGGCGGTCTCAAGCGCCAACAGCGGCGGATTATCCGAATAGGTCAACACGATAACCCCAGCGGTCAATACTGCAACGGTTGTAGCACCGATAATCCAATGTTTGGCAGTCAGCTTCATACTATATACAATGTACACAAAACAGGTGCGGAGGAACCGTAAAACTCACGGTCCCTCCGCAGTATCGACAGAGTATCAAAAAGTATTGAGACTCAACTTATTTCGACGGTACAGTACCCATTCTCTTTTTCTGGGCGGCCATCGAGATCTCACCCATGAGCGAGCGGGCCTTGGCAATAACGGCTTCGACCTTACCCTTGGCGACCATATACTTGCCGCTGTTGTAATCGGCCTGAGCATCGCCGAACTGCGTGCCGACTCCGGCCACATCGGTCTTGATCAGTTCAATATCGGCCTTGTTACCTTTGCCAACCGGCGCTTTGGCCAGTGCGGCATTGGTGGAATCAAGCACCGCCTGAGCTTCGGCTAAGAGAGCTTCGACCTGCACGCGCACTTTTTCCTTTTCGGTGGTGGAAGTCTGGGCGGCCTGTTTCAGAAGAGCATCGGCACGGACATACATGTCCTTCGAGGCGCCATAGCTACGGAACAGAGCAAACTTGTTATCCTGTTCGGTCTTGGCGGCGTTGGCGGCATTGAGGGTGTCCTGGGCCATGCGCAGGGCATCCGGAGCGTAGGTTTCGGCTTCGGCTGATTGAGCGGCGGTCAGAGAGGTCTGAGCGGCGGCCATTTCAGCTTCGGGAGCCTTCGAGCAACCGGCGAAAATCGCCAGAAGCGCAAAGACGGCGATAATCGCTGAAAGCTTCTTCATTGTCGTGTCCTTTCAAGGTGGGTGCGCAATTTCATGTCGGCGCGACCCGGGTTAAGAGAATTAGTTTCGATTTTTTCGTTCGGGAATATTGTCCCGACCCTTCCATTCCAACGGGCTCTGTGAAACTTTTCTCATACTTTGAGAAATAGACTCAGATTCCCATTTTGAGAGCCGGAAATAACCGCGCCACTATAGGTATGTCAACCCTTTTTTTGGATTAACGAGGCGGCGTTATCAACTTATACACTTTTAGTCGAGCTTGGCCCACAACTTTCATAAACCATTGCGGAACAACTTTCGTAATTGTCGCGGGGGCTTAGGTGCTTCGGCCCCAATTTGGTTATCACCGGTCGATATTCACGCTATCCGGCAATTCGTTGCGATCATCAGATTGGCGCGGAAAGTTCCGGGCCAATTCTGCGCCAATCAAATCAACCGCCGCGATTATCCCCTCGGCGTGTTTGTGGGCTTTCAGACCCGCCATGATCATCCCCTGTGGTGTGTGCCAGTATTCTTGGGGGAGTTTTTCTGCGATCGCCTTATCGGCGATTACCGAGGCGTTTGGCTCTTCAAGCGAAACGAAAACCAAAACGCCAGTCTGCCCCGTGGTCGGTGCCAATTTAGCGAAGTGTTCGAGTGCATGATTCCAAACCATCAGTCGTTTTCGCTCCGCACTCATGAATAGGAGCGGATAGATCAGATACAGCAGGACAAATCCAACCAGTCCCCACAAAATTGCCTGGGAGAAATTGTAGTATGTCCCCCACTCATCGGAGTGACTGAGCCACAGTGCGATAGTCATCGCCACCAGCGCCGCAACCGATGAGGCCCCGATCCGCTCCCAGAACCAATGATGTGAGCGCTGTACGATGGTCACCGCAATTTCACCGCTGGTGCGCGACTCAGCTTGTTTTACGGCGCTCTCGATCGCTTTCAAATCGATTGCCGAAAAATATTTGTCTACCAATTTAGGCATAAGTCTCCCTCACCATCCGCCGGACGAGCCGCCGCCGCCCGATGAACCTCCGCCGAACGTAAATCCACCGCCGCCACCGCCACGTCCACCGCCAAATCCCCCGAGGCCACCCATTCCGCCCATTCCTCCCATCCACCATCCGCCACCGCCGCCCATCAGGCCGCGTCGACGACGTTGTATTGCGCTCAAGGCGATCATGATGACGATGAATACCAGAATAAGTGGAAAACCCTTCTTGGATTTCTCATCGCGATCCGAACCTTTCGGTTTGTACTCCCCGCCAATTGCGACAATGATGCCGTCGACGACTGCCTCTACACCGCCGTCGTAATCCTGTTTGCGAAAATAATCGGCCATCGGCGATTTCCGTCCGACCAGTCGACCGCACTCGATATCAGTCAGGTCGCCTTCGAGACCATAGCCGACTTCGACCCGCGCCTTGCGATCCTCGATTGCGACTACAAAGAGCACGCCGTTGTCCTGCTTGGCCTTGCCGATTCCCCACTTTTTGAATACATCAGTGGCGACATTCTCAATCGCGTCGCCGTCCAACGTGCGGACAATCAGCACGCCGATTTCATTGCCCGACGCGTTCTTGTAATCGGAGATCTTACGGGTGAGATTTTCGCGCGCTGATTGTGACAGCACTCCCGCCGGATCGTTGACCGGACCGGAGTAACTGGGAATCTCTAACGCGCCGGCAAGACCGGCCGCGAATATGCAAAACAAAACAGCCGCAGTGATAGCCGCGACTGTTTTGTATCCTCTATTTGTTTTCAAAGATCTCTTTCACATTCGGCGCGGTCTGGGCGCCCGCTTCGGCCGCAAAGTATGTCTTTTCGTACGGAAATCCGAAGATCGCTCCCGCCGCCAATGCCCGAATGCCGCTCTGGCGATAGACATTGTACTCGCGGACTACTTCGTTGTAGGCTCGACGTTCCTGAGTGATTCGATTTTCCGTTCCCTCAAGCTGGGTCATTAGATCAGTGTAGGCTTGCTCACCTTTAATTTCAGGATACTGTTCGGCCACCATATTGATGAACGAGTTTAGTTGCCGCGACAACTGCGCCGAGATTGAATCCAAAAGGCCGGGATTCTGCCGCAGGAGCGCCGTGTCGAGCGAACTCTTCAGGTCGACCACCCGCTGACGCATGGAAATGACATCGGTCAACGTCTGCTGTTGACGTTTCATGAAATTATCCACGCTGGCCACCAGATTCGGCACCAAGTCAAAGCGCCGTTGGTAGACATTCTGCACCTGCCCCCACTGGGCGTCGACTCCCTGACTGCGCGATATGAGCCCGCCACGGCCGGTCCAGATCATCATGCCGACGATGACCACCAGCCCGACAATCACTGCCAGTACAATTCCAAATACTCTCACTCTATGCTCCTTCCGTATCTATTCTGACTATACTTCCTACATACTTGCCTTACCGCCGAATATTCACGGCCGATGGGCGGACCGCCCGCCGATCTCCAAGGCCCAATACGATCTAAGGTAGACCGGTCGAACGTTCACGTCAACAAGCATTGCCGATAGCGGGAGTGCGTGGATTTCGTCGGTCAATGTTTACAATTTGAAGTTGCACAACCCAGACCCCGGCCCTATAATTGGCACCGCACAGTTGAGGCACGGCCCACCGGCCGCCGCTAAAGAACCATAACACCGGAGTTTGTAGGAGACTGTCATGCGTCTGCTTGGAAAAATTCTGCTTGGTATTGTCATAGTGCTCGTCGTGGCGGTGGGTGTCTGGTACTGGTGGTTTACCAGCAATTATCCCAAAGTAGGCTCAGCACCCGAATTCAAAATCGAACCGACACCTGAATTGCTGGCCCGCGGCGAATATCTGGCAAATCATGTCTGCGGGTGTATGGATTGCCACTCGACCCGAGACTGGCGTTACTATGCCGGCCCGATCGACGAATCCACGAGAGGAAAAGGCGGTCAGTTCTTTGATCAGGCGATGATAGGAATTCCCGGAATTATCCATGCCTCCAATATCACGCCCTCCGGTATCGGCTCCTACACCGACGGCGAGCTCTATCACGCAATTACTACCGGTGTGACCAGAAGTGGCCGGGCAATGTTTCCTATGATGCCCTACCCGAATTTCGGCACGCTCGCCGACAGCGATATCAAGGCAATCATCGCCTATGTCCGAGCTCTTGCGCCTATCGAGAACACGGTGCCGGAATCCAGGCTGAATTTCCCCATGAACCTGATCGTTCGCCTCATTCCACGTCCTGCCTCTCCCTCGCCAATCCCCGACACTGCCGATGAAGTCGCTTACGGAAAGTATGTGATCACCGCGGCAGGATGCTACGATTGTCACACGCAAATTGACGACAAAGGCAAGCCGCTACCGGGAATGGACTATGCCGGCGGAATGGAAATCCACTTCCCCGCGCCGTGGAGTTTTCTCAATCGGACAGCCAACATCACGCCCGACAACGAAACCGGAATCGGGAATTGGTCTCGTGAGGAGTTTATTGCAAAGTTCCGGAGTTTCGCGCCCGACAGCGTAAGGCAGGTAGAGCTCGACTCGACTACATTTAATACCGCGATGCCATGGACGCTTTATTCAGGCATGACCGACAAAGACCTCGGCTCGATCTACGCTTACTTGCGTACGATCAAACCGGTCAATCACAAGGTGGAAAAATTCGAACGGGAGACGTTGTCCTCGCATTAAGCGATGCGCACTCCTGACAAGTTCTGAGCTTGAATCTTCCAAGATCGACCCGGTCGGGCCAACGTAGCCCCTACCAACTCTCGGTGTCGCGGAGTCTCCCAATCGGAATAGCCATTCCGACTCCTGCACCGGCGGAAGACTGGCCATGACCAGCGGAATAATTCCTCACCGAAACTCCGGCAAAGAGTATGCGGCCTGATTTGAGTGTCTTCGCTACTGTGACGCAGGCAACGGTCATGAATGACAACAAGCTCCCTCGCATAACTTTCTCCGGATCCATCATCACGTGCGCCCCAAGTGTCGCCTGCAAACATTTCGTCCTGCCCAGTTGAACATTTCCATACGCAGTTCCACCTGCCGAGGCCAAAACTGAGTGTCCCCCTTCCATACTCAAGTCAAGTGAGCCAAAGAATGACTGTCCGGTTGAGTCTCCTTTGAAAAAGGTACGGAAGCGAATTCCATACTCTTCATCGTTGTGGGGCGAATGATTGTTGATGGTGCTATACGCGAGAGTTAAGTCAGACTTGCCGCGAAAGCAGGCGCCAGCCGCAAATGTCCACGTCGAAACTCCCCTGCCTGATTGCAGAGCAGTACCTATACCCAGCCCACCCTGACCCT
>JBGAWZ010000223.1:0-4156 GCA_044227335.1 Candidatus Zixiibacteriota bacterium
GGACGGGGGAATATCTGGTTTGCAACTCCCACCAATCAGGCGCCGCGCAAAGCGCAGGATGGCCGCCCCGGTGAAAGCCGGCGGCTCTCGCTGGAACTGAAACTACTCGCCGTTGTCGGCCTGGTTGTTAAACCAAACGCCGGCAAATCGACAATTCTCGCGACTCTCTCGGATGCCCGCCCGAAAATCGCCGACTATCCGTTTACGACATTGATTCCCAATCTCGGCATCGTCCGATTTCGCGAATTCAAATCGTGCGTAATGGCCGATATTCCCGGCCTGATCGAAGGCGCCGCTCAGGGCAAAGGGCTGGGGATTCAGTTTTTGAAGCACATCCAGCGCACCCGACTGGTTATATATGTGGTCGATATCAATGAAGAGGATATCAAATCAGCGCTCAAAACCCTGCAAAAGGAACTGGCGGAATTCGATCCCAAACTGCTCAAGCGGCCGTCGATGACTGTGGTGACCAAGATCGATACTGTTTCAGAAAGTGATCTGAAGAAACTTTCGAAAACGCTCCCGAAAGAGTATCTTTACATTTCGGCGGTGGCGGGGCTGGGAACGCGCGAATTTCTCAACGGCATGGAGCAGAGACTTGATGAACAGCGAAGTAAAGACACGGTTGGTTGACGCTCTTACCCTGCTATCGGTTCCGGGAGTGGGGCGACAGCGCTTTACCAAACTGGTGCAGAAATTCGGCTCCCCCGCCGCGGTGCTTGATGCATCAGTGAATCAACTTGAGACAGTTCCAGGCATTTCCAAAGGGCTTGCCTCGTCTATCCGTCAGTCGCAGGATTCCGCCACCGCGAAAAAAGTAACTTCGCAGATCGCCAAACTGGGCTGGACTGTTTTGTTCTGGGATTCTCCCGAATACCCGAAAACGCTGACCAATATCCCCGATGCCCCGCCGATTATGTACCGCAACGGCGACGCGGTCGGCAACGACGAAAAAATGATCGCGATAGTCGGCACCCGCCACGCGACCGAACGGGGAAAAGCATTTGCGTATTCGCTGGCGACCGAACTAGCCAAGCGCGGTGTAGTGGTTGTCTCCGGCATGGCGGAAGGAATCGACTCGGCCGCGCACCGCGGTGCAATCGATGCCGGCGGTAAGACAATTGCGGTCTGGGGGACATCGCTGGACATCGTCTTTCCTGCGTTCAACCGTCAGCTGGCGCTGAAAATAGCGGAGAACGGCGCGATCTTCTCCGAGTACCTCCCCGGCACCAAAGGCGACAAGGGGCTGTTCCCCGATCGGAACCGGATTATCTCCGGACTGTCCGCCGGAACAATCGTTGTCGAAGCCGGCGAAAAGTCCGGCGCGCTTATCACCGCCACCGCCGCATTAGAACAAAACCGAATTGTCTTTGCCGTACCCGGCGCTCCCGGCGCGAAGTGCAGTCTTGGATGCAACGAACTTATCAAAAAAGGGGCGCGACTACTTACCTGTGCGCAGGATATTTTTGATGAGATCCCGTATTTCAAAGGTCAGGTTACTGCCAAGCAACTATCTACCCGGCCCGATATGACCGACGCCGAGATTCAGTTGGTCAATATGCTCTCAGAAAAACCGATGCAGGTCGATCAGATTTCGCGCGAATCGAATCTCCCGGTTGCCGCAGTCATGGAATTTCTCTTGGCGCTTGAATTAAAAGGGGTGGTGCAGGAACTTTCGGGAAAACGATTTACCCTTGCCGAACAGATGTCGTGATCAGAAAATCCACTCACATTGTCAATAAACTCGGCCTGCACGCCCGTCCATCGGCGCTCTTGGTCTCGACGGCCGCCAAATTCCAGTCGGAAGTCTTTTTCACTAAAGACGGCCTGCGCGTGAACGGCAAATCGATCATGGGAGTTATGATGCTGGCCGCGGAGATGGGGGCGGAACTCGAGATCGAGACCGACGGCCCCGATGAATCTGCTGCGATGGACGCCCTTTTGGCAGTCGTCGCCTCCGGCTTCGGCGAATCGACCTGACATTCCGCTTGCCTCTGCCTTCCCCCCCGGCGTACCTTGCGCTCGCAACAACTTAGAGGAGTATTAAGGGTAGCAAATGGTCGACCGCCGACGGATAATTAAGGGGGTCCCGGTTTCGTCCGGGATAGTCGTCGGCCGCACTCATTTGGTCCTTCCCGGAGATATTTCAGTCGCCGAAGTCAGCGTCCCGGCATCGGAAGTCCCCCGTGAAATTCAGTCGCTCAAGAAAGCTATCGATGAGACTGTAGAGGACCTTCGTAAGCTCCGCGCCTCAGCCGGCAAAAACGCCGCCGGACCGGTCACCAAGATTTTCGACGCTCTCTTGCTCATCGCCGATGACCAGGAGTTCTTCCGAAAAGTCTCCGCTGAAATCGCCACTCGAAAACGCAACGCCGGATTTGTCTATAACGCTCTGGTACAACAGGTTACCGACCCCCTCAAGATGTCCTCTGATCCATATATGCGGCAGATGGCAGGCGAGATCGATGCGGTCGCCAAACGTGTTCTCTCGCACCTATCAGGTTTCGGACAGCGTTCAACCGCCAAATTCTCGGCCAACACTGTGCTCGTCGGAAAGAGCTTTGCCCCTGGCGAGACGCTCGCCTATCGCGACCGCAAAGCCGCCGCGCTGGTGGTCGGCGAAGGGGGGCGCAACTCGCATATGGCGCTTATCGCCCGCTCGATGATGATGCCGGTGGCGGTGGTCGATGAAAACTGGGCGCAGATTCCACACGATGCCGGGATCATAATCGACGGCTCCGTCGGATTGGTCATTATCCATCCGACTGAAAGTGATATCGAGGAATACCAGGCCAAAGCCCGCAAGCAAGGTACGACGCTTACCAGCCGGCTCAAAAATATCGGTGAGCTACCGTCGCGGACTGCCGACGGTATCGAAATCACTCTCATGGCCAATCTTGAATTGCCCGGCCCAACCGATGATCTTTTGTCAGTGCAGAAGATTCCGGTGGGTCTCTATCGCACCGAGTTTTTGTACCTGTCATCAGACAGATTTCCCACCGAAGAAGAGCAGTACGACTATTATCTCCAGATTGCCGAGAAGTTCTCCGAATCATCCGTTGTCCTGCGAACTTTCGATCTTGGCGCTGACAAAGTCCGCACCGATTCTGTGCTCCCCCACGAGGACAATCCGGCGCTGGGCTGGCGCGGCATTCGGATGATGCTTGAGATGTCCGATGTCTTCAAAACCCAGATCAGAGCGATTTTGCGCGCCTCGGTGCATGGAAACCTCAAGATTCTTCTGCCGATGATTACCGACGTTTCCGAGGTCGACAAGGCCTGCCGGTATATCGCACAGGTCATGGCCGATCTGCACAAAGCCAAGATTCCCCATGACGAAGACATCAAGATCGGTGTCATGATCGAGGTCCCGGCCGCCGCGCTGACAGCCGACCTGATCGCCCCCAAAGTTGATTTCTTTTCGATCGGAACCAATGATTTGACCCAGTATACCCTGTCGGTCGACCGCAACACTACCCGCGTCACTGATTTGTACAATCCGCTCCACCCCTCGGTCCTGACTCTCATGAACATGACTGTCCAGGCGGCCCATCGCCACGGTATTCCGGTGGCTATTTGCGGCGAAATAGCCGGAGACCCGCTGGCCCTGCCCCTGTTTATCGGGATGGGAGTGCGTGAATTTTCCATGAATCCAACGAAAATTTTTGATCTCTGTCGCCGCGTAAATCGCGTAGATTCACAGGCGGCCCGGACCCTGGCGGCTTCATTGCTGTCTGGGGCCACCACCGCCATGGTCAAGCGCCGACTGGATGCCTTCGGCGCGGCTTTGGAGTAAGCAGTAACCTTAAAGAGACAGGATGTGCCCCCTTGACCCTTCTTGACAATCTGGAACAGGTTCGCGCTATCGACCCGGAAAATATGTACAACCGGATTTTCGATTTTCCCGAACAGATGGCCGACGCGCTTGCCATTGCGCAGAAATGGCATGTAAGCCCAAAGGAGATCGCCGATTTCCGAAATATCGTGGTGGTCGGAATGGGCGGCTCGGCCATCGGTGGTGATCTGATTCGATCATACTTAAGCGGCAAGCTGGTCGTGCCGTTTGTAGTGTGTCGCAACTACCAGTTGCCGGAATTTGTGGACGACGAAACGCTTGTGATTGCGTCGTCGTATAGCGGCAACACCGAAGAAACAC
>JBGAWZ010000224.1:0-4156 GCA_044227335.1 Candidatus Zixiibacteriota bacterium
TGGTTGATTGCGCAGTTCGGCGGCGAGTCGGCGTCGTCAATGACAATGATCCTTGCTTCTCTTGCCGCGATCGCTCTCTGCGGCGCGACCGGCACATTCAGTGGCGCAGTCATCACGCGATTCAACATCCCACCGTTTATCGCGACCCTCGCCATGATGCAGGTCGCCGCCGGAGTCGCATATATCATCTCTGAAGGCAAGCCGATTTATCAGATTCCCCAGAGTTTCACTACCCTTGGTCGCGGCGTAGACCCACTCCTTGGAATTCCATACGCAGTGATACTGATGATCGCGCTGTATGCGGTAGCGCATGTCGTCATGTCGCGCACCGTCTACGGCCGGTATATTTATGCTGTCGGCGGAAACGCCGAGGCGGCTCGCTTGGCAGGAATCCGAGTGAAAAGCGTGATCTTTTCGGTCTACGTATTAGCCGGCATTCTCGCCGGTTTGGGGGGCATCGTGCTGGCATCGCAACTTAAGAGCGGTGCACCAACGTACGGTTTGTCGTATGAACTGTATGTTATCGCCGCCGTGGTTGTTGGTGGCACAAGTTTGAGCGGGGGAGAGGGGAAAATTCTTGGCACTCTGATCGGCGCGTTCATCATCGCCGTTATTCAAAACGGCATGAATCTGACCAATGTCGAGAGTTATTCGCAAAAAGTAATTCTGGGCTTAGTCATTCTCGGCGCGGTCTTGCTCGACCGCTTGAAACAGCGGGGCTTGAATTGGAAGTGGAAGAAAACCTGGATAGAATGACACAGTGCAAGGCACACGTCCTCGTGTGCCTGTATCTGTTTACGCGGCGGACGGGGACGTCCGCCTTGCACGACTTCAGTTAGATCGCAATATCTGTGTTAATGACCGGAGGAAGTGATATGTTCAAAGTATTTGCGAGTTCACTTATTCTGCTGTGCGCGAGCACGCTTGGTACAGCTCAGACGACTGATCAGACCCAAATCGCGCCCAAAAGGCGGCTTGGTGTCGTCGGGACCGCCCACTTGGACACCCAGTGGCGATGGACTATCAAAGAATCGATCAACGAATACATTCCCAGGACATTCCTTGAAAACGAGAAGCTCTTCAAGAAATTCCCGAACTATGTCTTCAGTTTCGAGGGCTCTTTCCGTTACCAGATTCTCAAAGAATATTATCCCGATTACTATGCTCGCTTAAAGCAATATATCGCCGCCGGCCGCTGGAAAGTCTGCGGGAGTTGGGTCGACGCGGTTGATGTCAACATCCCGTCGTTCGAATCTCTGGTTCGCAATACGCTTTACGGCAACGGTTTCTACAAGCAGGAGTTCGGCAAAACGAGTCGTGATATCTTCCTGCCCGATTGTTTCGGTTTCGGCTACGCGCTTCCGTCAATCGCTCGCCACTGCGGACTGCGCTCATTCTCTACCCAAAAGCTGAGTTGGGGGTCATCAGTCGAGCGGCCGTTCGATATCGGACTTTGGCGCGGTGTCGACGGCTCCACTGTCATCGCCGCAATCAATCCCGGTAGCTACGGCTCCCAATTCCGCGGCGACCTTTCGCGCGACACCGCCTGGCTTCGCAAAATTGATAAACAGAACGAAATCTCCGGTCTTCCGCTAGGATTCGCCTATTTCGGCACTGGCGATCAGGGTGGTTCGCCCGATTCGCTGTCGGTAGAGTGGCTGGAAAAATCGATGGCGAGTGATGGCCCGATTGAAGTAAGTAGCATTGGCGCCGACGAAGTGATCGATATGGTCGGTGCTGACTCATCCAAATTGCCGGTCTATGACGGTGAACTCCTGCTCACCCGTCACGGAGTCGGTTGTTACACCTCACAAGCCGCCATGAAACGCTGGAACCGCAAGAACGAACTGCTCGCCGATGCTACCGAACGGGCCTGTGTGATCGCGTCTGTGTTTGCCGGTGCTCCATATCCCGGAGAAGAACTAAGAAAGACTTGGGAACGATTTCTGTGGCATCAGTTCCACGACGACCTTACCGGCACAAGCATCCCTGAGGCGTACGAATATTCCTGGAACGACGAACTGCTCTGCCAAAACCGATTCGCCTCAATGCTAACCGACGCTGTTTCCAACATCGCGCCAATGCTTGACACGCGCACCAAGGGGATGCCGTTGATTGTCTACAATCCCGTTTCAACCTCGCGGCAGGAAGTAATGACTGTCGATATCCCGGCAAATGCGAAAACTGTCAAAGTAGTCGGTCCCGACGGCAAAGAGTCGCCGTCGCGAGTGTTTCAATCCAATGGCTCTGCAAAGTTGTCTTTTGTCGCCGAGTCGCCGTCAGTTGGCTATGCGGTGTATGATCTGCAGACCAATGTGGCGCCCGCAAAAGTCATCGACAAATTCAAAGTATCAGACCGGATGATCGAAAACGACTATTATGTCGTCACCGTTGATAACAACGGTGATGTCTGGTCGATCCTTGACAAGAAGGCCGGGCACGAAATGCTCGGCGCACCGATTCAATACCAATTTCTCTTCAACAAACCAAAACAATGGCCGGCTTGGGAAATTCAGTACGAAGATCTCCAGTTATCGCCGCAGATTCGCTTTGTCGGCTCGCCCGAATTCACCATCATCGATGAGCGCCCGGTGCGGGTCGGCCTCCAAATCAATCGCAAGACCGAAAAATCAAAGTTCAAACTGATCATCTGGCTTGCCGCCGGCGAGGCAGGCAACAAGGTCGAGTTTGAAAATGTCATCGACTGGTACGAACGTGAGACTTTGCTCAAAGCCGCATTCCATTTCTCATTCCCGAACGACAACGTGACATACGACCTCGGCCTCGGCACAATCAAGCGCGGCCTCAACACACTCAAGAAATACGAAGTCCCCGGCCAGCAATGGGCCGATCTCACTAACCAAAGCGGCAACTACGGCGTCGCGATTCTCAACGATTGCAAATACGGTTGGGATCACCCCGACGCGCAAACAGTGCGCCTGTCACTCATTCACACCCCCGGCGTATTCGAGAGTTGGAACTGGGTCGGCGACCAAAGCTCACAGGATATGGGGCACCACGAATTCAAGTTCGCACTGGTCGGCCACTCAGGCGATTGGCGCGACGGCAACATTGTCGTTGAAGCCGCCAAGTTCAACCAGCCGCTGATAGGGTTCTATGCGCCACAGCAAACAGATGGCAAGATTGGAAAGTCATTGTCGTTTGCCAGTGTCCAAGCGCGCACAAAGACTGCAGTGAATCCTTCGGTATTGATCTCTGCGTTGAAAAAATCTGAAAACTCAGATGAAATTGTCGTGCGTCTTCGCGAGACGGCAGGGAAGAATGTCGAAGGTGCTTTGGTGAACTTCGCGCTACCGGCGACAACGGCAACAGAAGTAAACGGACAAGAAGAATCGATTGGAACGCTGCTCGCGCTTAAGGGTCCGATGATGTCAAGTTTCACTCCATATCAACCACGCGCCTTTTCTTTGAAATTGTCGCCGTCAAACCTGAAAGAGCCCCAGAAGCCACTATACCAGCCGCTCACGCTCGACTACAATCTCGACGGTATCAGCATGGACGACAATCGCACCGACGGCGACCTCGACGGCCACGGCAACACCCTTGCCGGTGAACTGTTGCCGGATACTGTTTGGTTCCAGGGGATACCGTTTGTGATCGGTCCGAAGGGAGCAAGTCAATTGAACATGGTGAGATGCGAGGGTCAGGCCATATCCAACGCGCCGGAGTACAGCATCAACTGGCTCTTCATTGCCACCGACGGTGGAGCCGACACGTATCTCTCTGCAAGCGATGTAGGGATTAATATCAGCATTCCAGATTGCTTTGAATCTGTTGGTCAGTGGAACAACCGAATGATCAATGGCAAAATGACCGAATTGCCGTCACAGATCACACCGGCATACTCTTTCTCATATCCGGTCGCTTGGTATGGCTCGCATTATCACACTGCATCGGGCGCAAACTCAATTTACAAATATACCGTCGCTTACTTGGTAAAGACCTGGGGATATGAACCATTGAGACTTCCGAGTAATCCGCGTCTGAAAATCCTTGCCGCAACGGCGGATGTGTATGAAGTGGTCGGCCGTGCCGCTGTTTATAAGCATGGCGCCGTCACTCCCGCCCAACCCCTCCACGATGTCGCCACCGCCGCCATCGCCCGCATTTCCGTCGACCATACCGCTTTCGTCGA
>JBGAWZ010000225.1:0-4155 GCA_044227335.1 Candidatus Zixiibacteriota bacterium
TGAAGAGCAACAGCAGACCAATTTTGAATTGAGTCGGAACGGCGGCGTGACCGAAAATCGGCGCGAGCAAAAAGACTCCACTCGCGCGCAGGAGCACGAGCAGGAACAATTGAATCTTTGGTGCGCCGTAGGTAATCAGGTCAAACATGCTTACAAAACCTCAGAGTTCTCCTCATTCGGCTTTATGACATGTCAACCTTTGTGCCAAGCTGAAACGCCCGGCGACCCCCGGATAACCTGTTGTATTCTAATTGATTACGAGGCCTGCCCGACTGGCTCCCCCCGTAAGTTCGAGAGGTCTGCGGAAATTCTTACCACTTGTGGCGGAAAATCGCGCAGTGAAGTCCCGAAATTGGACTAAAGATTCACGCTCCCGCTAATTGAGGTATAAGCGCAAACATGTGGCGGGCGAAGTCGGTCAGCGTGTTGATAATCCACGGCATGAACAAGAGCAGTGCCAGCGACACCGCCAGGATTTTCGGCACGAATGTCAGCGTCATTTCGTTGATCTGAGTCACGGCCTGAAAGATCGAGATCACCAAACCAACCAAAAGTCCAAAGGCGAGCATCGGGGAGGCGATGAGGAGCGTCACCTGAAGCGCCTCGCGTCCGATTGAGATTACCATTTGCGGAGTCATGTGTGTATATCCTCACATCTTGAAAGATTCGACCAGCGATTTGACCAGCAGATACCAGCCATCGACCAGCACAAAGAGCAAAATCTTAAACGGCAATGAGACAATGACCGGTGGAAGCATCATCATTCCCATCGACATCAAGACTGCCGACACGACCATATCGATCACCAGAAACGGAATGAATATCACAAAGGCGATCATAAACGAGGTCCGCAGTTCGGAAATAACAAATCCCGGCACCAGCACATGGAGCGGAATATCATCGGCATTTTTCGGCGCCGGTAGTCCGGCCAGTTCAACAAACAGCCCCAAATCCTGTTCGCGCGTTTGCGCCAGCATGAATTTTCGGAAGGGCGCAACCGTTTTGTCCCATGCCTCTTCTTTTGAGATTTTCTCATCCAGATACGGTTTGATCCCCTCCTGATACGACTTGGTCCCGACCGGCGCCATGATGAAAGTAGTCAGGATGAGCGCCAGCCCGAGCAGAAGCTGGTTGGGTGGCATCTGCTGTGTACCGATGGCGTGGCGCAAAAACGAAAGCACTACCGCGATCCGCACAAATGAAGTCACCATCATCAGGATCGACGGCGCCAATGCCAGCACCGTCATTAAGATGACTATCTGGAGAGTGGTCGAGAGTTCGCCCGGCTTGTTGGCCTGGCCGATCTCGACTGAGATTTTTGGTAGCGCCTGCGCGTAGGTATTGGTTGCGCAAAGCGCCAAACCGGCGCCGCACATGGCGGCGCGCCGAATCCATTTGTTCATATCCTATACGTTTCTTTGTGCGACATCCATGTCGCTCTCCGGCCACACTCAGGTGGCCAAAGGATTCACACCCCGGCTCATGCCCGGGCGGTAGACTGTACTTTTTCTGTCTTCATCTCCCGAAATCGGTCAGTGGTTCGTTTGAACATCTGCGCAAACGTTTCGCCGGTCGAGGCCTGCGGCACATTGCTTAATAGTTCACTCACTTCTGCTTCGTCCACATCCGTCAGTTTGGTGATCTGCTGATCGGTCACGCCGACGAGCACCGCCCGCTTGCCGACCCGCACCAGCGAGACCGTTTTCTTGGGTCCGACATAGGCCGACTCGATCACTTCAAGTGTCGCGTGCTTGGCCCCTGCCACTCTACCCCGGGTTGTGATCCGCTTGAGCAGATACAAACCGCCGTAGAGCGCGACAATGACAATCGCAAGTGCGCTCAACAACTTGACGATCGCGATCATCGGCGAGCCATCACTGCTTTGGGTCGTTTGAGCGGGCGTTGCGTCCTGCAGTGCCTGTCCAAGCGCCTCCGCGGCGGTGGGGTCGTGCCGATTGGTCAGCGATCCGGTGGCCAGAAGGCCGAAGATTGCCACAACCAAAATGATCGAGGTCAGAATGACCGTGCGACGGTTCTGCTTATTCATTGGCGAGTTGTCGCAGTCTTTCTTCCGGTGTCATCAGTTGCGTGATACGAAGGCCGAAGCTTTCATCGATGACGACAACTTCTCCACGCGCTACTACTTTGTTATTGACCAGCAAATCGACCGGCTCACCGGCCAGTTTGTTCAGCTCGACCACCGAACCCGGACCAAGAGCCAGAATATCGGAAATCGAAAGCTTCGTTCTGCCCAGTTCAATCGCTACCGGCAGATCGACATCCATAAGAAGATCAATGTTGCGCGGTTCAGAGCTTCCCGCCGGCTGTTGCAACTGCTGGAATTCGGCGGCCGACGCAACGTTGCTGAAATTGATATCTTCCGGTTTGGCCCCTGGCCCCGACTGCGGCAAGCTATCCAGCATTGCCATCATCTCGGCGGCCGCGGCATCGTCGGCGCTGGGGGTCTGCCCGCCCGGATTGGCCGAGAGGTCAGCCGCGACATCGGGCTGGAGTTCCTTCTCGTCAGCCATTGGTAATTACCTCCTGTATGGGATCAACCACCTCGGCGACCTGGAAAGCGCGACGCTTCCCCGAGACCCCCGGATGGGCTATGTATTTTCTGCGATGATTCACCAACACATCGATCGGCTGGTTGATTTTTGATTCGGCGCGGATAATGTCCCCTTGTGAGAGCTCCATGAAGTCGCGCATCTTGATCTTCGTTTTACAAAGCACCGCCGACACATTGGTCAGCACCGATTGCAGATTGTTCAGGGTGGTGCGACGGTCCTCGTCGAGATTTTTCTTTTTTGTCGCGTCCATCCAGTTCTGTCCCGATAGCTTGGTGACAATCGGTTCCAGCGACATGTATGGATAACAGATAGTCAACAGCCCGGTCGCGGCGAACAACTTCACCTGAAATGAAATCACTACAACCGATTCGCCCGGCGGCACAATCTGAATAAAATGAGGATTGGTCTCAAAGCTCTTCTGCTCAATCTCAATCTTCACAAGATTCTGCCAAGAGCGAGCCAACTCCGAATACAACCGGCTGGCTACACGCGACATCACCGATCGTTCAATGCCGGTCAATTCCCGCTCGGTCTCCAAAATCTTGCCATGACCGCCAAACATCCGGTCAATAATCGAAAACGAGAGCGTCGGATTGAAATCTACCAGGCAAAGACCGTCCATTGGCGGCGCGGCAAACGTATAGGTGCTCGACGGCGACACCAGCGACATGATGAATTCTGAATAGGTTATCTGATCGACCGAAACCAAGTCGACATCGACAATATTACGAAGCATGGTCGACAGGGCCGAACCAAAGTGACCCGCGAAATTGTCGTGCATGTTTTCAAGCGTCCGAATCTGGTCTTTGGAAACCCGGTTCGGGTGCTTGAAGTCATAGATGACAACCGATCGGACTTTTTCGTTCTGCTGGGCCTGACTTTCGCCGTCCGGCTCGGAGGTCGACACCGTCGTCAGCAGGGCATCGATTTCTTCTTGTGAGAGTATTTTCGCCACGGCTGTCCCTATTGCAGTACGAAATCGGTGAAATAGACAGCGGTGATGTCCGATGTTTCCAGAAGGTCGGACAGGCGCTTCTTGATTTGTAGCCGCGTGATTTCTTTTTCACGGGCGTCGGTCAACTGGGCAACCGTTTTTGAACTCATGATGGTGATAAGGGCGTCACGCACAAGCGGGTCGCGCGCTTCAAGCGCTCCCTGCGCGGCTGGATCGGCAAGTTCAAAGCCGAACGATACTGACAAAAATCGCGAACCGTTGGTCCCGGCCGGATTGATGACCATGTCTTTCACGGTGTAGACCAAGCCATCGCCGGCCGATTCTTCTTCGCCGCCGTGGCCTCCCCCGTGTTTCTTGGGCGGTTCGGGTTTTTTGGCGTGCTCGGATTTGGCCGGAGACTTTGACTCTTCCGTTTTTTGATCGGTCGAGTTCTGATCCACTTTTGCCATCATTGGCTTGAGTACGAACAATGCCAGCGCCACGCCAATAGCTATGACACCTACGCCGATTCCGCCGAACAGGATCAGCTTGCTCATCCCCTTTTTGGGTTTGGGCGTTGCGCTGGCCTCGGAATCCGGCGCCGTAATCTGTGTCTTGTCGTTTTCAACCGGCATCTCTTACCTCTTA
>JBGAWZ010000226.1:0-4152 GCA_044227335.1 Candidatus Zixiibacteriota bacterium
ATAGTCAGAATCGCCCGCGTCTTGTGACGCAATAGCGAATCGATTGCCACTCGAACTGTTTCCCAGATAGGCATGAACTACCTGCCACGACCGCCGGCGCCCGGCATGCGCGGCATGAATGGATTATTGGTAGCGTTCGTTTGCGAAGTAGTCGCGACACTATTTGTGCCGACGATCACCGAGTCGCCCTCGGCAAGCGGGCATTTCACCAATTCGACAAACCGTTGATTTTGTATCCCGCGCACTACTCGCGACGGCTTGATCTGGCCGTTTTCGATTGTCCAGATTCTCGCCCGCATGCTTTCGCCGCCGGGCATTGAATCACCGCCTCCACCCCACTGGCGTTGTCCGGTCGAATCGCCGCCCTCACGTTGCCGCTTTTCCATCCAACGTGCGCGACGCGCACTGTCGGGCATTTGGCCGTCGAAACGACGCCCCGACGAATCTTTCGGCTTTTCGATTTGGTCACCCGACGCGGCCATCGCCCCGCCGACAGAATTTTTCTCGCCGGGTCTTTCCGAAGAGGAGTCTCCAGTCCAATTCGCGGGAGTGAAACGAAGAGCCGAAAGCGGTACCCGAAGAACATCTTTGGCCAGCGCAACTTCGATAGAGCAGGTAGCGGTCATGCCCGGCATCAGTTTCTGCTCGGGGTTGTTGACATCGATAATGACATTGTATGTCACCACATTTTGCGTCACTACCGGCTGGAGCCGGACCTGGCTGATGACTCCTTCAAATTGACGGTCGGCATATGAGTCAACGCGAAAAGTAACTTTCTGGCCGGTCTTGACCTGGCCAATATCGGCTTCGTCGACTGAGGCAGTCACCTGCATCTTTGATAGATCGTTGGCGATCGTAAACAAAGTCGGCGCCGACAAGCTGGCGGCGACTGTCTGGCCGACATCGACATTGCGCGAGATAACCACGCCACTTATCGGGGCGAGAATGGTCGCGTAATTGAGATTGACCTCGGCCCGTTCGCGCGCCGACTGTGCTTGCTTAAGACTTGCTTCGGCCGTCTCCAGACTGGTGGTCGCGGCATCCAGATCGATCTGAGCGACCAGTTGTCGCTCAAACATCTCTTTCGTTCTGCTTGAATTTCGCTTGGCTTCGTTGAGCTGGGCGGTTGCGCGGTCGACATTGGCTTTTTGCTCGTTGAGCGAGGCCTTAAGAAAAGTCGGGTCGAGTTGAGCCAATAACTGCCCCTGCTTGACCTGTGAATTGAAATCGGCGTAGAGTTTGGCAATCGTGCCGGAAACCTGAGTGCCAACCTGTACAGTCGTCACCGCGTTCAACGTACCGGTGGCGCTGATCGCAACCAGTACATCTCCCCGGTCGATTTTGGCAAATTGGAAGGATTCGGCTTTGGTCTTACTGTTGCGGGTCCAGAATATGACAGCCACTGCCGCAACCGCGACAAGGCCGATAGTCAAGAAAGTCGTTTTGCGTTTCATAGGGCGGGTAATATCAACACCTTTCCCCTATTAGACAAGTGGGGAGGGGAATTGGATTAAAGAATTTTAGGGATCGTGCAGGTCGGGACCTTCATGGTCCCGACATGACTTTGAAAATCGTGCTTCGTTTGCTTGTGACTCTACGGCGTGTTGGAAATCCTCTTCGAGTCACCTTTCGACTGGCTCAGAGTGATTTGGTGTGTCATGCTTGACAATTCAGTCAAGTCAGGCTGAGCTTGTCGAAGCCTGCTACCTGGAACAACCATGTTGGGACCGCAAGAGTCCCAATCTACAGTAGAAATCGAATCAGAATCTAGTACTTATACCTGGGCTCCCAGGAGTTGATGCCGCGTGGAAGCAGATCAATCAGCGGCCAGAGCGAACAGTAATCATCCCATGGTCCAAATCCGGCCGAGGCCACCTGCCAAATTTTACCGTCCTCAGTGCGCTTGAATGTCGAAACGCCCGGCCACGGTTCCCCTTTGGGGCCGGCAAATCCCATGTCGGCAAAAAACGAAGTCTTGTGTGACGAGAACATTTTGAATTTCCAACCGCGCCCCTTGGCGAATTTACTCTGTACTGTGTACTTGTCGTTGCTTATCACCACAAACGGCGCCCGGTTGTCCAGATGTTTCCAAAATCCGTTGAGGCCGTCAGCCCAGAGCGTGCAGTACGGACACTGTTTTCCCATATTGTGAATGACCATTAGTTCGTCATTCTTGCCGAACAGCTTTGAAAGAGTGGTCTCTTTGCCGGTCCAAGTTTTGAAGGTGTAGTCGGAGACTTCGCGCAGAGGCATTTCTTTGCGAAGAGCTACCAAGCGTTTCTTGGCGTCCATTAGCTCTTTTTCGGCCGATTCAATCTCAACTTTTCGGTCATTCACCAGTGGAATTTCTTTCATGGATTAGACTCCTTCATACTGTCTCAAACACCCTTGGATTCCCGCTTTCGCGGGAATGACATGGAATCATCTTGTGCCCGACCATAGGATGATAACATGAAATGTGGGCGAACGCTACAGCGAGTCGATCACTTTTGTCACCGACTGTGCGTCGTTCATAATGTAGAAATGCAGGCACTTGACGCCGTGGTTTAAGAGGTCTCTTGCCTGTTCGGTCGCCCAGCGCACACCGATTTCCTTGACATGCTTGGGATTGGCCTGGATTTCGTCGACCAGTGGTTCGGGGATAGTTACATAGAAATTGCGCGGGATACTCGTCAATTGATGGAGCGAATTAATAATCTTTATCCCCGGGATGACTGGCACACCCAGCACCGCTTTTTCGCATTCTTGCACAAACCGATAGAAAGCGGCGTTGTCATAAAACATTTGGCTCACCACATAATCCGCCCCCGCGCCGACCTTTGCTTTTAGAAAACCGATATCTGATTTTACATTTGGTGACTCAAAATGCTTTTCGGGATAACCACCGACGCCAATACACATATCGATTGGCGAGGACTCGACAAGGTCTTCCAGGTACTTTCCCCGTTGCAGATTCGATAACTGCTCGACCAGCTCGATAGCATACTCGTTGACCGTGTGACCGTTCGATTTCGGCTTGTGATAATTCGGCTCATCACCGCGGATCGCCAACACATTGTGAATACCCAAATAGTTCAATTCGATCATGACATCTTCGGATTCCTCGCGGGTGAAGCCACGACACAAAATATGCGGAACAGTGTCGATGCCGTACCGATTCTGAATAATCCCGCAGATACTGATTGTTCCGGGACGCTTACGGCGAATGCGACGGCGAATTGTGCCGTCGGGCTGTTCGTCGTAGTAGGCCTCGGCCGGATGACTGGTGACATCGATAAAGGGCGGTTTGTACGGCAGGACCTGTTCGACAATCGCCAAAATGTCCTGTGCACTTGAGCCGCGTTGCGGCGGAATAATTTCATAGCTAAATAGCGGATCTTTGGCCCGGGCCAGATGTTCAGTCACAAACATAATGTAGAATTATCCCTTCCTCACTGGATCGTAAAGCAAATTGGGGGCGAGCCAACGCTCGGCCTCACCGATTGTCATTCCTTTGCGACGGGCGTAATCTTCGACCTGATCCCGACCGATCTTTCCAACGCCGAAATAATACGAATCGGGATGGGCAAAGTACCAGCCCGAAACCGCCGCTGTAGGTGTCATCGCGAAACTCTCGGTCAATTTCACACCGATTTTCTTTTCGACATCAAGCAGTTGCCACAAGATTTCTTTTTCGGTGTGGTCGGGGCAAGCCGGATACCCCGGCGCGGGGCGGATCCCTGAGTAGTCTTCTTTTAAGAGTAAATCATGGCTCAGCTTTTCATTTTTTGCATATCCCCAGAATTCGGTTCGGACACGTTGATGGAGGCGCTCAGCGAGCGCCTCGGCCAATCTGTCCGCCAGCGCTTTGGCCATGATTGAGTTGTAGTCGTCGTGATTACGTTCACACTCAGCCACAAATTCTGCAAGCCCGAATCCGGCGCACACCGCGAATGCGCCGACATAGTCAGTGACACCACTCGCCTTGGGAGCAACAAAATCGGCCAGGCAGGCGTTGCTCTTGCCGGCTGATTTTTCCTTTTGCTGTCACAAATGATGAGTCACAGTCAGAATTTCGCGACGCGAATCGTCACGGTACAATTCAATATCATCGTCGACCGAATTGGCCGGGTATATTCCAAACACCGCGCGTGCGGTCAGCCGTTGTTCAGC
>JBGAWZ010000227.1:0-4140 GCA_044227335.1 Candidatus Zixiibacteriota bacterium
AATGTATTTCATGTCATACTGAGTCTGGCCAAAGGAATAGTTAAAATCCGGCGCAACCGAAAATCGCCATCGCCCCTCGGCGCGTGTACCGTTCGAGAGCGCCAAAAGCAGGATAACAACCGAAGTGGCCACGAGTCTAAGGGTACGTTTCAGCATTGCCTCATTATCCCGAAGTGTAATAGTTGGGATAACTTATCTATCGGAGCCTCAATTGGCAATCGCGTAAATGTAATCTGTCTCAAGAATGATAAATCGACTGTCGATATATACAGGACAATCATCGATTGGATAAGTCTCAAGAACAACATACACGGAAGGTCACTATGAAAAGACTCAGCACCTGTCTTGCCTTATTGGCATTGGCCTTGGCGGCTCCGACCGCAAACTCAACCGATGTCCGGGCCGGCATTAGTCTGTCAAATGACGGCGTCAATGGGTTCTACCTGACTATCGGCGAAACCTATCAGGTTCCCCAAAAGGAGATCGTAGTTATCCGGGATCGCCATATCCCCGACGAACACCTTTCGGTGGTGTTTTTCATCGCCGGCCGCGCTAAGGTAGCTCCGGGTTTGGTCGTTGATTACCGGCTGGCCAATCATACCTGGCTCGAAGTTGCCCGGCACTTTGGCCTGGGTCCTGAATCCTTCTACGTCGAATTTGCAACTGAGCCCGGCCCGCCTTACGGGCGCGCCTTTGGATACTACAAGAATCGCCCGCGCGCCGAATGGCACCGAATTGTTCTGGCCGACGACGACATTGTAAACCTGGTCAATCTTCGCCTTTTGACCTCGCGTTATCACTGTCTTCCGGACGAAGTAGTCTCTCTTCGCGGAGGCAAGAAGGGATTTGTCGCGATTCACTCTGAGATCGAACGCAAACACGGCCACGCCAAAGAAGTGGCGTCGGCGAAACCAGCCAAGGCTTCAAAAGGGAAAAAACACGGTAAAGACTGAGCTTTGTGAACAGACGTTGGAAAATCGCGTTGAATGCATGGCCGCCGGGGGGACCGCCTTGCATTCGCGTTTTGTAGAGTCGGATATTTACCTGACAATGAAAGTGGCTAGTACGGCCACCCAGACAATGCAAGTCGCGATGATTCCGGGGGGCTTGCCGTTCCCCACAAAGAGCGCAAGCGCCGAGTAGATCATGCCAATTCCCAGTTTGGCGCTGATCTTCTGAAGCGGCAGATAATGATTGGCATCGGCCAGCAACAAGATGCCTCCTATCAACAGGCCGACATAGATCAGCCAATACGGTTGCTTTGGCTTGCCCGACGATGCCGCATCACCGCCCATTGGGATAACTCCGCAGGAAATTCTCGATACCGGTTGCAATCGCCGTAGCCAGTGTCCTCTGATATTTCTTGGTGGCCAAGAGTGCCTCGCGCTCGGGCAATATCATAAAGTCGCACTCAACCAAAACCGCGGGGCACCAGGTCTGACGACTCACCGCTAGATTTCCCCAATAGAGTCCGTGATCGGGAAGCGTGGTTGCCTTGAGTAGTTCACTCAGTATGAACTTGGCAAGGTCCTTCGACCACGGGTGGTAGTAGTATGTCGACGTCCCGTTGTTGGTAAACGGGTTGACACCGTCGGGGAGGGAATTGTTGTGTACCGAAACAAACAGGTCAGGGTTGGCGGCTTTGGCGATAACCGAGCGATCGGCGAGGGGAACATTTGACATATCAGAACGCGTCATAACGACCTTGGCGCCTTTTGCTTTGAGGACATCACGAAGCGCCAGCGCGATTCCGAGATTTGCTTCGGCTTCGGTAAATCCTGTTGGTCCGATCGATCCCGGATCGGACGAATGTCCCGGATCGACCACGATCGTTTTGCCGGCAAGCAGTTTCGGCGATTTGGGATGACGCAAGATTTTGAGACAAAGTGTATTCCCTTGATAATAACAGTCGTACCCCCAGAGCGCCTCGCGAAGATTGACCGCAAATTCATATAGGCCGTTCTCTCTTTGGACCCAGGTGCAAAAATCGACTATCGGCGAGCCATATTGGGATCTTATCCAGTCGGTGTTGCTCGTTACACCATAGAGTTGAAGCACAAGACGGCGGGAGGATTCTTCTATCACCCGATACGCATGTTTACCCGAGAGTGGAAACGTAAGCGTGGTAGTCTGTCCCGTGTCGTACGACCTGATGGACGTTAGACGCGAAGTCGGCGGCAGTATACCAGGTCCCAAGCGTTCCACTGAAGCCTTTGCGACCCATGCAAACTGTGTGGTAGAAAGTTGAACCCGATACCAATCGGCCTCAGCTCCGACGGCAAGCACCTCTATCCCTTTTGGCTGATAAATAGTGAAATACCCCAGGCGCGGCCCAACCCGCATCGTCTGCACCGAGTCCGTCAGCCGAACGGTGAAAGGAAATAGATCACTATTGAGCGAGACTTTGTAAGCCGACTTAGCGGTTTTGCATTCGGCCGTTTTAGCCCCTGCCCTCGTGCGACATAAATTGTAGCCAATTTCGGCCGCAGAAATCTTGGTCGTGAGCGGCACGGTCCAGAAGCCGGAGTAGACGCCCTCCGATGGCACTTCCTCGGGAACCGTTCCCTCACCAAAGACCGCCTCGCCCCAGTACGGCGACCCGCTGAGTATCACTTCGGACATGGGGACCGAATCAACAACCCCTTTTATCCCAAACCATGCGGTCGCCCCGGATGAACCACGAAAACTTACTTCGAGGCGATCACCCGACGTCAACGCCAGATCACCGGATGGTGGGCGGTAGTCACCCGAAATAATGAGCGAGTCGCCCGACGCGATGGGAAAGTCACTCCCCACTTTCACAGGAAGGCTCACTTCTGCCAAGGTTGTCATTGCGGTGTGCGAAGAACTGCCGGTAACCTTTAGTTCAAAAGAAAAGTCGCCCTTTTTTATAGGCAAGAAAGCAAGAAAGCCGCCTTTCGAATGAACCGGAACCGTTTGGCCGTTGATTTTCAAAGTGAGAGCAGATTTCACTGAAGCGGCCGCGGGCACCATTTTCATCAGTGATCGCGACAAGTGTCCAAGGATAAAAGTCGAATCGGTAGCTGTTATGGTCTGTCCGGCTTTCGGATACACTACTACTATACCTGAAGTATCGCTGGAGTCAGCCGCTCTCACTACCGAGAGCGCGACCACGGCGATCAGGGCGACGTTACGAAGCAATGTACTTTTCGAACACATCACGAATTAAGGTCGGGCCGCCGATTATTTCTCGGTCGACTTCTATCTGTTCACGGTGAAATGTTATGCCACGAGCTATGTCGTGCTGAAGGAGCTGAGGTCCATCCAGGTCAATGTAATCTGCCAGCGACGACATGTACACCGACTGGGCGATCCCGACCGACGACGATACCATACACCCGAGCATGATCTTTTTCTTCGACTGCTTGGCCGATTCGGCAACCTTGATCGCCTCTAAAATCCCGCCGCTTTTTTCCATCTTGATATTCACGCCGTCAACATTAGCCGCGACCGCTTCAAAGTCATCGACTGAGCCGACTCCCTCATCAATCACCAACTCCACGTCGGTGTTCTTGCCCTTCAGGCGCGGCCAGTCGGCAACTAACTTGGCCTCGGTTGGTTGTTCAATAATTGTCACTCCGGCGCGGGCCAGGTAATAGATCATTTCTTCAGCGCGGGCCAGATCCCACCCTCCGTTGGCGTCGACTCGAATTTCCTTGCCGACGACATCCTTCAGAGATTCGATGACCTTCACGTCATCAGGTCCACCAAGCTTGATCTTTACAATCGGATACTCGCTGTTCTGAATTGCTGAGACCATCTTCGATGAATCATCGATACCGATTGTGAACGAACTTTTGATCCCAACCGGTGTCGACAACGACAGTATCTCCCACGGGTACCTGCCGGATTCGCCCGACAGATAATTCACAAGCATTCCAGTCAATGCGGACCGTGCGATCGGATTGATCGTCAATTGCGAGACTTTCTCGAGAGTCGAATTGTCGATGGCGCCAAGTTGTTCTATAAATCGAGCTCCAGAGTGCAGATCCTTCTCCAACTGCTCAAGGGTTGGGCCGTAATAGACCGACGTTGCCGCTTCACCGATGTACCGATTGTTCAGGACTGCCACCAGATTCGTTTTGACATCTGTTGAACCTTTGGCTACGGCAAAGCGAG
>JBGAWZ010000228.1:0-6871 GCA_044227335.1 Candidatus Zixiibacteriota bacterium
GGCGGGTGTGTACAATGTGAGCATTGTTGCGTCGGATGGTTTTCTGGCCGACACGGCAGTCGTCGTGATCACCGTGAACAATGTCAATCGTAAACCGGTTGTGGCCGCAATAGCGCCGCAGTCGGTCAACGAAGGTCTGGTATTGGCGGTTGGGGTTTCGGCGACCGATCCCGATGCGACTATTCCGGCCCTCTCGGCATTAAATCTACCGACAAATGCTATCTTTACAGATTCGCTCAATGGAGCCGGCTCGGTTACATTCTCGCCGGACTTCACTCAGGCTGGAAACTTCACAGTGAGTATTGTCGCGACCGACGGCACCCTGACCGACACAGCGGCAATGAATATCACAGTCAACGATGTCAACCTCGCGCCGGTGCTTGCGGCGATCGGACCGAAGTCTACGACCGAAGGATTGATTTTGACTTTCCGCGTGAGCGCGACCGATGCCGATGGCACCACACCGACGCTAACAACCGGTGCGCTTCCCGCCAATGCGGTCTTCACCGATTCAGCCAATGGCGCTGGTTCTTTGCGCTTTGCGCCTGATTTTTCTCAGGCGGGAATTTACAATGTCACGTTCATAACTTCCGATGGGGTGTTGGCCGACACTGAGATTGTCGCGATCACCGTTTTCAACTTCGGTACCAACTCCGAACCGATTATTACTGCGATTCCGGATACGACCGCTATCGAAGGTGGGTCACTCTCGCTGACCGTTAATGTGAGTGATCCCGACGGCGTAACGCCGCCCGAACTATCGGTCAACACAAGTCTCAGAAACTACACCTTTGTCGATAACCGAAATAACACCGGTACCTTGACCTACACACCTGGGTACACCAACGCTGGATTGGATACCGTCCGCGTATTCGCGACCGATTTCGGTTCGCCCCGAATGACCTCTACCGAGGTTTTCTCGATAACCACCGCCGATATCAATCAACCGCCGACCTGGGCGGCGAGAGGTCCCTATAGTTTGTCGGCCGGTCAGACGCTGAGTATTGTCGTGGCGGCCAAAGACTCGACCGATCCAGTCACGTCCAACCGACTTTTCCTGTCGGTACTCGATATGCCGGCCAATGCAACATTTGCCGACAGCACCAACGGCCACGGTCTGTACTACTTCGCGCCGACTCAGGCGCAAGTGGGTACCGACACTGTGCATTTCCTGGTTGTCGATCAGGGTCAGCCGGTGATGTCATCGGTATTGAGTGTGATTATAACGGTGAGACAACAGAATCAAACGCCGGTAATGGCTGCGATTGGCCCGAAGGTAGTCACCGAAGGTCAGGCGCTTAGCTTCCGCATCAGCGCCACCGATCCTGATGGTGGCGTTCCGGTACTCTCTGCCGCGCCGCTTCCGAGCGGAGCGGTCTTTGTCGACAGTTTGAACGGCGCCGGATCGTTCCGCTGGACGCCGTCGTTCATTCAGGCGGGACTGTATGCCGTCACGTTCAAAGCGACCGACGGCCAGGCGACCGGAAAAGAAACAGTCTTCATTCAAGTATACGAGGCCGGCAATCAACGCCCGGTCTTCGATTCGTTCCCAGCGATTTCAGTGGTTGAAGCCGACTCGGTAACGCAACTGTTGACCGCCACCGATCCCGACGGCGGCACAATTACGTTGACCGAACTGGCTGGTTCGGTGCCGGCCTTTGTCACAATAACAATCTCAGGCCGGACGGCGACTGTGAAAGCCAAGCCGCAATTTGGTGACGACGGCGCCTACACATTTAGCTTGATCGCCTCCGATGGTACTCTTGCTGACACCGCATCGTTTAATCTAACCGTCCTCGATGCCGGCAACCAGCAGGCGATACTGAACCCTATCGGTAATAAACAAGTCACCGAACTTTTGGGCCTTGTGTTCAGGATCACAGCTACCGATGCCGATCAATCTATGCCGATTCTCTCTGCTACGCCACTCCCGCCGGGCGCAGTCTTCTTGGATAGTCTGAATGGCGCCGGCTCGTTTACGTGGACGCCCACGGATATCGACTCGGGAACCTATCTAGTGACATTCTTCGCGCAGGACGCTGATTCGCTCGCGTATATAGATTCAGAACAAGTGACAATTCACGTTCGCGATACCAACCGTGTACCGTTTATCATTACTTCGGGTGCGCGTACGATGAACGAAGGCGACACCCTTCGATATGTAGTAAACGGTATCGATCCGGACGGAACTATTCCGTACCTGCGGGCGCGTCTGGATGGCGTTGCGGACACTCTCGCGACCAACATGGTGATGTTCGATTCTGCCAACGGAACCGGAGTGTTGACGTTTACACCCAGCTACACGCAAGGAAGCACGCCGGGCGGAGATCAGACCAAGGCATTCTATCAGGTTCGGTTCTATGCCAAGGACGGTGCTGATTCGTCGCTGGTAAAAGACGCGACTGCGCCGGTTCAGATCACGGTGAATAACAAGGCGCGTCCACCGGCGATGAATTTCTCGCTCGGCACCGGTCCATTCAATATGCTTGAAGGCACGAATCTGACTTTCACAGTGACAGCCTCGGATCCTGATGGCGGCAGTATTACCGTGCTATCGGCTGGGCCGCTACCAGTCAACGCTACTTTCACCGGAACGATTCCCACTCGGACTTTTGTTTTCAATCCGAGTTTTACTCAGAGCGGCACGTACGATATCACCTTCACTGCCACCAAGACCGGCGGTCTGACAACCAATCAGATTGTCACGATCAACGTGAATGATGCCGGGAACCAAAATCCTATATTCAGTACCGTGCTGGCTGACACTTGTCCGATCAACATAACTTCGCAGATTGTGGTTCGGTCGACTGATCCTGATGGCAACCCCATCACACTCACAGCCAGCCCAGTGGTTCCGAATGCCCAATTCGTCGACTCTACAAATGGTGCCGGAACCTATTTCTACACGCCGGACAACCTCGATCTCGGTACCGCTTTCCGAGTAACATTCATTTCTCAAGATCCTGCACTCGCGGCCGACACCGTGACCACCGTCCTGAAAGCCACCGCGTTCCTGCGCGGGGACGTCGACAACAATGCCAAATACACGATGAACGACCTGGCATATTTGATCGGGTACCTGTATAGGCAGGGTCCCGCTCCGGCGCCGATGGAAGCGGCCGATGTCGACAGAGACGCTGGCGTCAATATTGGAGATATTACCTATCTGATTAACTTCTTGTATCTCAACGGGCCCCGCCCGCCGCAATAATTGCGCCGACCCCGACCTACGCTTTTTCTAAGGCCACTCGATTTGAGTGGCCTTTTTAATTGGTCCGCGGCCTCCGGAGAACCTATCGGAAAGTAAACCCACGAAGTCGGAATTGGCCGGTCGCACACCTCGAAAGACTTGACAAACATGCGGTTACGGGTTACTTTTTCTGTGCGGAAGGGTCCCCGCCAGTTTGTCTACCCACTCCGCTGGCGTAACCTCACAAGGCGTCGCAGTGCGTTGGCGTTGCGATCATCGTGTTGAGAAAAGAGCATTTGTCATTGAGTGTGCTTTGTTGAACGTGGTATTACGCAAGCGTTCGAAAACGGTTTTTCAATATGAAAAGTGCCACCACGGCCCGTTTTCGCTCCTTGTTGTATCTTGGAGAGGAGGTCAATCTACAGAGTACTGCGAGTAATTCTTCCGGCGCCGGCGGTGGACGCCGCAATGGCGCCAATCAGATTGCATCCAAAAAGAAATATTGAAAGTAGCGATCACAACTTTGATCGGAGAGAAGGAATAACTAAGAGAAAGGACTTGGGAATGATGAAGAAGAACTCATTTTTCCTGCTCATCGTCGCCCTGATGCTGGTCATCAGTTCGAGCGTCTTTGCGCGCTCGTGGTTCGATGATGCACGGAAAACAGTGGATCGATCTTCACGCGTGCAACAGTTCAATCCGATGAACGTGGCACCGGACAAAGTGAAGATGGCGCCGGATGAGGGAGGGACGATGGCCTCGGGCACAGCTCCCCGTTCACTCGGCGTCGTGTCCAGCACCGCCGGTTCTCCCGGCGTCGTGGTAGATAATTCCTATCACGATTGGCAATGGACCTATCCGGGACGCAAAGTCGATTGGCGTGGGCGGCCGTATGTTCAGTTCGCCTACAACGATCGTCAGGCGGGGGCGACCGGAGAAACGAAATTCGGATATAACGTGTACAACCCGATCGGCGCCACGTGGCCGCGCGGCCAGGCCGCTGGTTGCGAAGTTCAGCCAAACGTTGCCGAACAGCATTTTCTCGGATTGTATCCGACCCTCGGTGTAAACAGCAAGGGCCGCGTAGTCCTGGGCGGCTACGATGAACTGTACTGGAATCAACTTGGTCTTGAAAACGCCATTTACTATCAGCCGACGACTCCATTCTCCTGCACCTGGGGAGCGGGTACTCGGGTTCCCGAAGCCACCTATGGCGCGGGCATGATCCTCGATACTCTTGGAAGTGCCACTGCTTCGCACCTTCTGCCGGTCATGATCGAAGTGCAAGAGTGGCTTGGTGACACCGTCACCCACGTCGTTGGTTCGGAATCAAAGTTCCCGTACACGATTCCGGGTTGCTCCAACTGCACCGGAAACACGCCGATTCTCTATTTCCGAAAGATGACCTTTGGCAACACCGGTACATGGGTTGGCCCAGCAGTTCTTGATACTGCCCAGTTCATGTGCCATGTGGCCGTTTCGCGCGTATCACCAAAAGTTGTGGTCGTCTATTCGAAGATTACCGCTGGCGGTATTGCGCACAATGAGTCAAACGACGCAACCGTCATGTATCGTCAAAACGACAGTCTCGGTGTCGCGACCTGGGGTCCCAAAGTGGATGTCTCGCCGTATGATCGCGCCGCTGGCCCGTCGTATTCGCACTGGTTTGATGCCCGCGCGATGTATGATTCCAATGACAAGCTTCACATTGTGTGGCATGCGCAGTGGATTCCGAAGGATCCGTACGGCACCGCGTTCGCCGAATGGAACTTCTATGTCAACGGCATGAGCCTTCTGCACTGGTCGGACGCGACCGGCTCAATCAGCCGCGTCTACAATGGCGAATGGTGGCCGCACGATCCGCGGCCGGGCACACCGTATGACCTCGTCTGCGGTTTTGTCCATGCCAACCAGCTCCTGCTTGGCGACGTTGCTATGTCGGAGTGCAATGGTCACCTCTATGTCGCCTGGTCGATGGGTTCTGATCCGAACGGCACGCCGTCGCGCACCAACGACTGCGCCTCTGGTGGTACCCGCGATGCCCGCACTTCCGCCAACGGCGAGATTTATATGTCGGTCTCGTCTGACCTCACCGGTCTCCTTTGGGATGCTCATCGAAACCTGACACAGACTCCGACCCCCGGTTGCGATTCAGCCGGATTTGGTGGCGTTTGCTACAGCGATGTGAAGCCCACCATGTCGACCTACGGTATGGATGTCACCTCGTTTGATACTAACGCTATTCCCGTTACGTTGACATGGCCGGATACCGGAGTCAATCCGGGCCCCGGACCATATACTGGCAACTGGTATACTCATTTGTTCTTTGTACAGGATGAATATCCTGACCAGAAGGCGACCAACCCGACTAACGCCGCGGCCGGTCTGTGGACAAACAATCCACTGAAGTGGATGCGTCTGGCGTGCGTGGCGCCGGTTTCGGCTCCGCAGATTGCCTTTACGCCAAGCGGCTTTGGCTATCCTGATTGGACCAAACACAACAAGCCGGATACATCGGTTGTGACCGTTCAGAACGACGGAAACGCGACGCTGAACGTCGGAACCATCGGCATCAAAAAGATCGATCACACCGGCCAGGATTGGCTGGGCGTGACCGCCGCTTCGTTGACGATCTCCGCCGGCGTAAGCAACACCGGTACATTCGGCATCGTTATCAACAAGGGTGGAGTTATCAATTCGCCCGGTACGGTCGTGTCTCTTAATGGCGAAGTATACTTGAAGTCGAACGTGGCATCGCCGCGTGACTCGCTCACCATTCCGATCACCAATTTCCTGGTGGCGGATACGCTGGTGAACTTGCGCTGGGATACGGTTGCGACCGGTTGCACGCGCTTGGTCCTTTCCAATAACGGCGATGTCGGCAGACTTGGCGACGAAACCGTTAATATGGACTATGTAGCGCTTGGCGGCGAATGCGTCGCCACTTCTACCGTCTATGCATACGACGGTGGCCCGGTTGTCATTCGCAAGAACGGCTCCAACTACATTTACAGCAATGCGCTCTTCCAGGGTACTTTCACTACCGATCAGGCCTTTAAGCCATTCTCGTCCGGACCAGCCGCCGGTCACGTAACTGGAACGGGATATGACGGCTCCTATACCGGTACCTTTGTGAACAAGGACACCACCGTTGGTGTGCGTCGCACTTACTATGCGCCGACCGCCGGTACCGACTCCTGCATGTTTGTAATTCAGAAATCGGTCTTCTACGGTGTTGGCGGAACCAAGGCCAACGTTACCGTTGGTGAAGTTGTCGACTGGGATATTCCGTCGTATTCGGGAAGTCTCAACGACGGCCGCGTGCTGACCTCGAAGAATATCGTGTACCAGCAGGGTCTGGATACGTCCACGACTCGTTGCCAGAAGCATTACAATCGCTTCGGTGCGATCGTATTCCTCGGTCAGTGGACGAACACTGAAAAGGCCGGCGACCCGACCTTCTACGACCCCAATTTCCACGGCGCGTATGTCATGCTCAATGACACGCTGTTCAAGTACGATACCCTGACCAATACTCAGGAAGGCTCGTATTTCTGGAATCAAATGGGAGCGTTGTCCGGTTTGACCGCCGCTCCGTTCCAGGGCAAGGACATGCACTCGGTGCTGACCTATAAGCACAACGTCACGCTGGACACGCTAACTGCTTTCACCGCGCTGTTG
>JBGAWZ010000229.1:0-6543 GCA_044227335.1 Candidatus Zixiibacteriota bacterium
ACCCCCCAGTTGTTCACCGAGCATGCGCGCAAACGCGCCATTCTCATCGTTATCTGAGAAAATCGTGCGCCAATCAAACGGCACACCGACCGGTGGGATTACGCTGAACATCTCTTAGGGAAGTTTGGTGACAATTTTAGGCCCGAGCCAGTTGGCAAACCAAAGCGGCAATTTCCGCCACATGGCAATCGCCAATTTGTATTTCGGGTTGTTCGGATTCATTTCTGGAAGCGCGTCGATGGTGAGCAATCGGTACTGCCAGATTTGTTCGGTTGGCGCAACCATCTGTTTCTTGAAATTATACGTGCCGGCGCCGTCGGTGCTTCGGCCGAAATCAAATATCTTGGCGCGGCGCGCACCGACATGCCTGATCGTTTCCCAGTAGAGCAGATTATTCGGGCACATCTCGCGGTACTGGCGATACGACGACGCCGACGGCATCCCGGCGTACGAGCCGTGATAGAGAATCAATCCGGCGCCAACCGTCTTGTCGGCCAGTTTGACCGCTACAATTTCGGCGTCGGCGCCAAACTGATCGAATATTTTTTCAAAGAGCGAGCGCGGCCAGACCGGTGTCCCAAGATCGCGCATGTTGTATGCGAACACGGCGTAAAAGTCACCGAGCAGTTCGCGACCACCGAATACACAGGTCAGGCCCGACTTCTCTGCCTTGCGCACCTGATTGCGGGCTTTGGCATCAAATGATTTCCAGACCTGCTCTGAACCTGCAGAAAGATCCAGATGAAACTGCCGCTTGTCCGTTTTTTCGACCTGGTCGGGGAGGCGATGCGACACCGCCCGCAATTCGACAAATTTGCACGCAAGTTCGCGGGCCTTTGATTCGGCGCTCGCAACAAGTTGCGACGCAATTTCGTCGCGGTCGGCCAGCGGGCCGCCGTAGTCAAGCCAGGGCATAGAGATCAGAAACCGTCCGAACAGCGCGCTTTTCATGAAGGCCGTTGGAAGCACGCCGCTGATCTTTCCACTTCCTTCAGCTACGAAGTAAATCGGCGTGAGCTTGAACGAATCTCTTAGAATCTCGCGCCATCGCCATAGGTGTGCGATAGTCCTTGCCGAATGGGCATTGACATACCCATCCCAGCGCTGGGAGTCATCTTCGTTGGCAAGTCGGATCACGCTGTTCATGGTATCACTACACAAGTCGGCATGTGTGAGGGCAATAGCGTCACCGGACATCATTGCCCGGAGCTTTGCAGGGCCTGTTTTTTTTCGTCGGCCGAATCGCCAGCCAGCGATTTGACTACTTTGGCAGGATTTCCTGCGACCACCGACATCGGCGGGACATCGCGCGAGACCACCGCCTGAGTCGCCACCACACTTCCCCGCCCGATTCTGACACCTTTCAAAATGGTCGCGTTACCGCCGATCCAGACGTCGTCTTCTATGACCACCGGTCGAACATTTTCCCGTTCGACCGGGAGGTTTTTGGCGCGGGCAACAGGGTCAAGGGGATGAGTGTTGTTGTCGTAGATCTGTACTCCCTGAGCAAACAGAACCCGGTTGCCAATAGTGATTCGCTCGGCGCAGGCCAAAATAGTGGCATATCCAACATACACTTCGTCGCCGATTTCGATGGTCGGGTTTTCCGTCGCCTTGTAGGCGACAATAAAAGTAACATTACCGGAAATGCGAAGCCGGTCACCGGCAACAATTGTTCCGTATCCCAATATCAGAGGAAAATTCGACTCGAAATACAGCGCCTTGCCGACCCGCGCGCACCGATAGCGAAACATCGGCTCGTAATAGAAAAACTGCTTGAGCCGCCGCCAGAAAGTCAGCCGGGCATTGCGTTCATTGAAGAATATGGCGCCGAACAATCGCGGGAAAGGCAGGCGCAGATTGCGAAGACCGTAGGCGGTTTTGTAGATCAGCTTGTAATACCAGGTCTCCTGTTTGCGGATACCGGCCAGAATATTTTGTATCAGTCCCGCCATTAGATAGTCTCCACTGCCGTGACCGCCGTTGTGATTTCGGCTGTTTGTGCTTGCCGGCGCTCGGCCGCGGCCCGGTTCATTTCAATTAGGCAGACGGTTGCCGCAATCAGAAAATAAAACAGATAGCTCAGCCCCTGAGTCAAAAAGAAAGCGGTAACGCCGAAACCCAGAAAACTGATAAGCAGGGCGTCGCGTATCTGATCATGCAATTGTATTTCGTCTTCAGTTCCCGCCGGTATCATTCGTCGAAGGGCGATAACACAGGTAAAGAACATGGTTAACCAAAGCACCAGGCCGATCACTCCGGTTTCGCCGCCGATCTGCACGAGCGTGTTGTGCGGCGCCTGCCACTTGTTGGAGTTGAATCCCTCGGGACGATATGCCTGGCCAAAGGCGACTTCGAAACAACCGATACCAACCCCTGTCAGCGGACGAGTCAGCATCATGTTCATTCCTGCTTTCCAGGCGTAAATGCGACCCATCGCCGAGGCGTCTTCTTCGTACTCGCCGATCGTCTTGTACCGTTCGGTGAATTGCGAGGGTAGCGCCGCGGCCACAGCCAGCGCGACCACCGCGAAAATCGCCACTCCGACTACTTTATTTCGGCCGCGTGTCAGCATACAAAACATGACCGCCGCCAGTCCCAGCATTCCACCGCGTGACTGGGTGACAATAGTTGCCACCGATAGAAACCCGAGCGATCCCCAAAACCAGATACTGGTGAACGGAGAGCGGAGTTTCCAAAATACTGCCAGCGGGAGAATGGTCACAAAAACCTGAGCGACATCGTTGGCGTCGCCAAACACGCCCGCCCCGATTCCAGCTCCGGCGCGAAACGCCCCGGCCAGATACCCTTTGATAACCGAGTACCCAAGGACAATCACACAGAGGATCGTGACGATCACCGCCATCTTGAGCGCTTTGGGCGACCGGACAATGTTGATGAATATCAGATAGTAAATGATAATTTTAAGAAAGTCGGTCGACAGCTCGATTGACCGTCCCGGCCAGAACGAAAATGGTATCGAGACAAACAGAGCGAGCGCAAAGCCGGCCAGCAACCAGGATTGCTTGTAGTTGTACCGGAAATCGCGATTGGGAAGATACCGCACCGCCACCGCCAGCAGTGTACCGCCCCCAACCAATTTGGCCAGCGGAAGCGTGGCCAGACCGGCAATCCAGTCGCTCGGACGAATAAAGTTGAGCGCGATGAATGCCAGAAGTCCGATCATCGGATACGCGAGCGTGGCGACTCCGGCGATAGTCGCGAGCACCGCCGCCAAAATAATGGTGGAATTACCAATCACAGTCGCAATTCCGAGCGCTATCGACGCAATAATCACCACGACAAACCAAATATGTTTGCCGGTAATCACCTGCGCTGAGCGCGAGGTGAAAATCGGCGTTTGTGATGTTACGGGGATTTCGGGTTGCTTTTCCATGCCGGACAATCCTCTGTCCAATTATCCAAGCGTCCATTTCCGGGCGACAAACGCCTCGGCGTAACCCGGGTGCGCGCATTCCATCCCGCGCAGGCGCGATATCGAGCGGAACATTTCCCCGGTAAACCAGTGCTTATTTCGCTGGCTGGCAAATACGGTCATCAGGATTTCGATTTTGCGGGCGACCGTTTCTTCGGTCAGGGGAACGAAGCAGTTGGGTGAACCCAGGTCGCCGTCGTATTTGGGAATTTCATACTCAAGCACGAAGTGATTGCGAAAAGTATTCCAGGTCAATTCACAGACTACGCGGTGATCTTGGTGAAGATCGCTTCGCGCATGAGTGAAAATGAGATCGGGCGAGACATCCCGCTTGAGCGTCTCAAAGTAATCTTTGATATCGGCCGACTGATGAGGGAAATACCCATCGCGAAATTCTTTGACTATCACCTGTTTGGCCCCGGCTCTTTGCAGGAATAAGTCGGCACTCCGGCGCGCCTCGGTACCGCGTTCGCCCTGGCCGGCCAGAACTACCCACGTGACCTGAGTTTTTGGATGTGCTTTCAAGAGCGTCAGCACTGTGCCGCCGCACCCGATCTCGATATCATCGCTGTGGGCGCCCAAACAGAGAATCGAGCGAAGTGGCGTGCGACCGGAAAACGAAAGCGCGAGCATTGGGCCAGTTACCTCGCCTCGCGCGGGGCCTGTTTCCAGACCTCCCACGGCGTATCGCCGGCATTGTGAGTCCATGCAGGCAAAAAAACTGTCGTGTCTGTGCGCGTTGAGCTGGCCCGCTTCGATCAGTCGCTGAAACGGCTCTTCGACCAATTCTTCGCCTTCTTTCATGTAATCGAATATCTCCTGCTTAAACACGAAAAAGCCGCCATTGATCCGCATGTCGGTTTTGGCCGCGGCGGTGATTGCGCGCACGTTGTCTTGCGCGTCGGTCGTTACCATGTGGTAGGAAAGCGGCGGGCGCACCGTAATGAAATTGCCTATTTTGCCGCGCTCGCGGATCTCCTTCAGATACGAATCCAGATTCAGATCGGAGAGGCCGTCGGAATAGTTCGCCATAAACATAGATTCTCCGCCCAGATATTTCCGCACTGCCAACAAACGCTGACCGATATTGGAATTACTGCCGGTATCGGCGAAGGTGATTTTCCAGTCTTCGATATCCGAGTTAAACAATTTGGTCGTGCGCCCACCGTCTGACAGTACAAAGTCGTTAGAGAGCCGTTCGTCGTACTGGGTGAAATAATGCTTTATGATATCGCCTCGATACCCCAGCGCGAGGATGAAATCCTTGTGGCCATAGTGGGCATAATATTTCATCAGGTGCCAGATGATCGGACGATACCCAATACTGACCATCGGTTTGGGAATGGTGTCGGAATACTCGCGCAGACGTGTTCCCAGTCCGCCACAAAAAAGTACGACTTTCATTGAACCTGACTCCTGAACTGTCTTTTTCTCACTAGTACCGACTCGGGTGGTGCATACGGGGCCTAAACCGCAAAGTACACTTTTGATACCTTCAACGCAATCGGCCTGGGTCCACCTCCCGGACAGCGTTACGCGCCGGCAACTCTAAGCAATCCAAATTCTTCAAGTCGCTCTGCCGCCTTGGCAATCGTGGCAAACGGTAACCCCGATAGCCGAGCTATTTCCAGTAGCGTATGCTTGGTATCGGCCAGATTGAGTACCCACAACAGGGCCATCTCCTGTGATCCGGCGTCAGGTAACCCGCCGAGGGCACGGTAAAGCCCGCGCCTTCCCAACTGCGGTTCACACTTGGGATTCAGGTTCTGATACGTCAGGTCATGTTCGAACACTTCGAACACTCTAAGGTACATCTCAAGCGATTCGGCCAGCGCTTTTGCCGAGATGAAATCAAGGTTATCTGCGGAGGTATGATACTGTGGATACTGTCCGTGATAGGTGCGAGTCAAACTTCCGACTGCCAGATTAAATCCCGGCGAACAGTATTGCCGTTCGTCGTAGCCATAGGGAGAAAACGGCCGGATTGTGAACGGCTTGCCTGATTGCGCCAGTACATATTCAACCGCGCGATCAAGCTCACTTGTCCCCTGACGGCTTTGTTTGTAATTGAAATCACCGGAATCACCGACACACGCCACAACAAGTCCGCCTTTGATTCGCCCGACCACCGTTTCATTTTGAGACAACCACGTGATCGCGCCGATTGTCCCCGGCGCAAAGATAAATCGGTACGAAAGGCGCCGCTTGGCGCTCCCGAGCGCCTTGGCCAGCGCGGTCGCAAGAGCGATTCCCGAAAGATTGTCGTTGGCCAGCGATGGATGGCAACAGTGGGACGAGATCAGAATCTCGTCGCTTGACTCACCAGACAGCAAATACTCGCCGTAGGTAAGGTGGCCGTCGGCCAGTGTTGAATCAATGACAACATCGTATTCGCTGTCAGTAAGCGACTCCACCTGACGGTGCGTTAGGCAAAACCCCCAGGTTGAATTGTAGTACGAAGTTCGATACGGAATCAGATCGGGCTTGTCCGGGAGTGAGTGTAAATGACTTTTTAACTCGGCCAGCGAGAGCCGTTTTTTCACCGGCGCCGAATAATTCACTACGTGCAGATTATTGGCCTTGAAATCGACAACCCGTCGACCTGAAAGATCAGCAATATAGGCATCCCGGATATTCCATTCCTGCGGGACTGTCCAGTCCAGCACCGCCGTGGCGGAAGAAATTTCATGCAGTGAAATCGGAATTGATTTCTGAATCGTGCGCAACGTTGTGCGGAGACCGTCGCCGGTGATACTTCGGCAGACCGGAAAAAGCTCGCTCGCCAGCGCATACATTTGTTTTCCCTGCGCGGCGAAATCGAGTCCTTCTGTCAGCGAGCGATACTTCATAGACGTTCTTGAACCCGGCTGATCAACTAACGTACCCCCAGCATTCTGAGCTCCGGTAAATCCGCCGAGAAATCGGGGTATTCTTGATCTTTCGGAGAGATGACTTTTGCCGCTCCGGGCCACTGAATCGCAAACGTCGGATCGTCATATCGAAAGCCACGGGCATGTTGGGCGGAATAGTAATTTGACATCTGGTAAAATATCTCGGTATCGTCGGTCTGCGTCAGAAAGCCGTGAGCGAATCCTTCAGGGATAAAC
>JBGAWZ010000230.1:0-4118 GCA_044227335.1 Candidatus Zixiibacteriota bacterium
CAATGGGCGTCGGTTCTTCTTCCGCAGTTCGTGAATTCACTTTCACTGGTTCACAATCCCCGATCAAGAATGGGTGCTGGCCGGTGAGTATTTGATAGCCGATGACGCCAAGGACAAATAGGTCGGATCGATGGCTTGTCGTTGTCTTGGAGATAACTTCCGAGGCCATGTACCCGACTGTCCCGAGGCCGGCGCGTGCCGTCTCCGGCTCGTCCGTCTTTCGTCCGAGCGAAAAGTCGGAGACTTTCGCGTACCAGAGATGATCCAGTGGATTCGTCCCCCAGTCGCGCGGAAGAAATATATTTTGTGGTTTTAAGTCGCCGTGGATGATCCCTCGCGCCCTAAGATACTCAAGCGATAGAGCCACTGCCGACAGTATATTCAGCGCGCGATTGACGTCGTCGATCCGTCCGACCTTATCGATAGTCGGACCTTCGCATATTTCAAGTAAGAGATATTGGGGATCCAAATGAGGTGGCTCGATCAGCCGAACCAGACCAGGAAATCTCTGCCCACCAATCAAATCCCATTCGCGCTGGGCAAGCGCCGCAAAGGCATCTGTATTGACTGGTTGTTCCGGAAGGGGAGATTTGCATGCCAACTCGCGCGCATACCCGTCGATTCTCACACGAGATACTTCGGCCGTGCCGCCCCGTCCGAGCGGAGCGATGATTGTCAACAGGCTGTCGCGGCTTGCCACTGCCCCGGTCCCTTAAATGACTTTGCGGGGCTGGAACCTGGGTAGCGAGAGCACAAAGGTCGTTCCTTCGTTCAGCTTAGAACGGGCTTCCAATCGACCATTGTGTTGCTCGACAATCTTTTTGCAGTTATGCAGACCCAGTCCATGGCCGCCTTTTTTGGTGGAAAAGTGCAGAGTAAATATCTTCGAAAGCGTTTCGGCTGACATCCCCACGCCGTTATCGCTGATTTCGATTTGCACGTTCTCCTTGGTCCGATCATAGCGCGTCGCCAGTCCGATCTTGCGCTCAACCTTTTCGCCGTTGAGCTGAGCTTTGGTCACCCGCTCTTCGATTGCGTCAGCGGCGTTGTTGAGCAGATTCATGAGCACTTGCTGGATCTGACCCACGTCGAATTCGGCCGACGGAATAGTATCGTTCATATCGATCGTAAACTGAGCCAGTTTGAATCTGGGCTGTATCCGGAGCGAGAAGAGTAGGTCGTCGATCAGATGCTTGATATCGTAACTGATATATTCCGGTTCCGGCTTGGAGAAATCCATCAGACTATCGACAAACCGCTTGATCTTAAACACATTTTCGGTGATCGACTTGGCATTAAACCGCGCCTTATCGAACTTCTCACGATCAAGATTTACTCCCAGCAACTCCGCATTGTTGGTGATGATCGACAGGAAATTATTCAGCTCATGGGCGACCGAGGCGGCCATTTCGCCACGGGCTACCAATTTCTCCGAAAGAATGACATACTGTTCCATCGTCACTTTCTCAGTGACATCTTCAACCGCCATGATCAGGCCGTCGTGGCCATTGGGCAATTCCGCCATCGGCGTCAATTTGATTGAAAGTACTTTCTCGACATATCCGGTATTGTGATAATAGCGGGCGTCGGAGTATTCCTGCCCACTCGCCACAACTGTCGTGATCATCGTCTGCCAGCGCGCCCGCTCGCTATCAGGCAAAAGCGATAGGAATTCCGTTGGGGTGTGAGATTGGCCGATAAGTTGCAAATCATCACGATTGAGTTCAAAGACCTCAAGAGCGGTCGCATTTACTGTTGCCAGATTTCCGTGGGAGTCCATCACCACAATGCCTATCGGCGAGGACGATACCACCGACTCATTGTACTTTTCAAGGCGAAGCAACTGCTCATAGACTCCGGCATTATGCAGAGCATTGGAGACCAATTGGGTATACAGTTCGAATAGATACAAGTCGGACTTCAGGAACATCCGCGACTGCATCGAATTGTCCAGGTAGATAACGCCGATCACTTTCTCGCGCACCACAATCGGTGTGCACATAATTGACCGTAAGTGCAGTTCCTGAATCGACTGCTGGGTGGCATACCGGTCATCGTGCATCGCATCGGATGTGTACACTGCCTTGCCGGTCGCGGTGACCTGGGCGGTGACGGAGTTCGAGACTTTGAAGTCCTCATCCATCATCTGTTCTTTACAAAGATTGTACGCTGATTTGAGCTGTAACTCGCCGTGGTGATCCAAAAGCATAATAAGACCACGTTCCGCCCCGACCAGCTCAATCGCTTTGTGCATCACGCTCTGGAGTACATCATCGAGCACCAATGAGGAGTTTATCGCCAGTGAAAGTTGGAGCAGATTTTTCAGATCAGCTTGGTGCTGGACGGCGGTTTCCGTCGGATCGGCCAGATTCTTGTTATTAGTCGCCACCGCATCCAGTCGGCGCTCCATATCCTCAAAGAAATCAAGCGAGAGAGGAGAGGAGTTTGACACGTCTTTGGCGCTATCAGTTGTGTTCACGATCAAATCCGTTTTCTCAAGGCCGTTGTGTGCGTTTTTCATCTGGCTAGTCTTCCCTCGTGGTCTATTGGAATATTATCGGCGTACGCAATCCCGACCTTAATTGCCTATCTGCTTGAATTTCAGGGCAATAGGGAGAATCAATTGGTGCCGAAACGAACAACAAAAAGCCGGCACGGCCGGCTGTCGCGGGTCTGTATGTTATTGTGTACTAATGGATTGAGGCTAGAAGTGATGAGCAAGGCGGACGTAGATCTTCGCCCCGGCGTCATATGAGTAGTTCATTCGTTTGCCTACACTCAGCCGAAAACCCGATCCAATATACCCGGCAATGCCGAGGTCATGCCTTGTAATTAGAAACCTGTAAGGAGACGTTTCAGTCTTGAACTGAAACACTTGACCGCAATCCCAAAACGTCGAGATTGCGAATGCGCTTCCCGGAATTTCAAAACGATACTCGACGTTGGTCATCCAATACTTGTCTCCCCAATACTGCTTATTGCCATGACCTTGCCAAGTGCCGATCCCACCGAAGTAGAACTTGCGATGCATCGGTAGCGCGCCGTCGGATGTCCCAAACTTGGCCCTAAGCATAACCATCGATCCCCTGTGTATCTTTTGATACCGGGTCGCTCCGACAGTGAACCGAGTGAATTCGAAATCAGATCCCAGTCCTTCTGTGGATCGTTCGTAATTACCGTTCAAATGCCACGATGACTTGGCATACAATCCGACTGTCGGACGAGAATCATATTCCGCAGATACACTCATACTCGCAACAGTGGTCGAATCGATCAGGTCTTCCCCGACCGATCTGAGCGTTGAATCAACTGTCGAGAAATTATCCCTGAATCTCTTGTCGCCGCCGAAAATAGCCCACAGGCGCCGATGCGCCTCCAGCCAATTGGTGGCTTCATTGCGATATTCCACTCCGATGCGAGTATGTGTGACCGGCGAAAACCCGGCGTACACTCGACCGCCCTCAGCTTCGTAATAGTCCTTGAAGTCCTCACGGGCAAAAAGTACAAACGCCATGTTTTCGTAATTACTCAGCATCCAGTCGTCGTCGGAGGCGAGCTGACGGTATGCCTCGGCGCCGACAACAACCGCCCGCGACTTGTTGATCGTCTGCTCGATCCCGAATTTGTACCGCCACCGTTCCGATTCAAAGGCGTACCCGCCCTTGGCCCAGAAAGTCGGAAGAAGCGAGTCGTCATCCTGAAATTTCAATCCGAGAAAGAGCGATAGGCCATCGACCCGATTATACATGAGGTCCGGATCGATACTGAACTGCCGGTCCCGAGACACAAGCTGAAACCGGCGAAGCAATTTTCGTTTGGGCGACAACATGCTACCATACACTGTCGAACTACGGTTGATATCGAGTTGCCCGAAGATTGTCGCAGTGCCGCCACGAACCACTCCGCTGGGTGTCGTGCTGATTTTTCCAAGGAGCGTCACCACATCGCGGTTGACCTCGCCAGCTACCGCGACGTTTCCTGTCACGGTGAAAACACTCCCGCGCACGAATTGACCGCTGTCGACAACAACAGGGGCAAAAGCCGATATGATATTCCCTTGCCTGAGCTTGGCTATCGAACGGCTCGAATCAGCACTGGTGAAAAAGACCACCACCGAC
>JBGAWZ010000231.1:0-4089 GCA_044227335.1 Candidatus Zixiibacteriota bacterium
TGCTGATTGATTTGATTTGACACCAACACTGCAACTGTATCGCCGTCGTGAATTTCCTGACCGTCTTTGACGCGCGGCAAGATTTCGAGCGCGGTCGCCTCGTTGGCAAGCATTTGGATAAAGTTCGACTTTTTTTCGGGGCTGGCGCCGCCGATGCGGTAGATCGATTCGAGCATGCCCATCTCGTTTAGGCGAATCGAAAAATCGGCAATGGGAGAGACGACAACATCACCCGACACGCGGCGAGGGAACGGCACGGTGAAAATGAATACGATAAACGCCACAAGTATGACCAGATAGGTGGCGAGTTTGACCGGTTTGTTCATGAGTGTTTTCATGTATCGTGCGTGCTGGATAGCGCCGTACCATATCCTCTGCACGGTAGTCCGCAAGATAACCGCCAAAAGACAGAGGAACAAGACCAATCCCACGCCCCCAGCGGCGGTGGTAAACAGCCCGGCGACCAGTATGACAAAGTACCCAATGAGCACGAGCGAGAAAACAAACGAAAGGACAGCATAGATAAGGAAAATTTTTCGGTGACGCGGGGTAACCTCGATCTTTTCTATCGGCCAACCGAGGAGGAGGCGTTTGATCACATTGGAAAGATATCCAAACGCCTTTGACCTGAGGTTTGGAATTTCGAGCCAGTCGGAGAGGAGGTAGTAGCCGTCGAGTTTGATCAGCGGATTGAAATTGATAAGCAGAGTTGCCCAGCAGACAATGCCGGTCATTCGGGCAAGCGTATTGACAGCGGTGCCTTCGATTGTGACCCGCCACACTATCACGGCCAGCGACATGATGACAGTTTGCGACCAGAGACCGGCGAGGGTGACTGCCAGGCGGTGAGACTTTTTGGGGAAGAGCCACGCGTCGGAAACATCGGCGTAAAAACAGGGCTGAAAATAGAGAAGCAAAAAGCCCATCTCGCGCACCTCGCCGCCGTAATAGCGGCAAACCACGGCGTGGGCCATTTCGTGAAATGAGATGAAGACAAAGAGCGCGGCGATAATAGTGACGATTGATCCAACGCTTAATAGTTCGCTCGGCGAGAGTGTGAAATCTGCACGGTGCGCCAACAGTACTGAAATGCCGACAGCCATAATCGCAAGTTGAAGAGCAAACCAGAACCAATTGTGAAAAGGGCGGTAGATCGTCGACAGACGGTCAAGGAATTTTCCCGGTCGGAAAAATCCGAGCTTGATGAACAAAATTCGCTGTGCGATTGATTGGCGAGGAGTTGTAGACAGTGGGCGGCAATCTAACTCAGCGGTACGTAGATCAGGTTCGAGAAAGCCCAGTTGGCCGAGCATGACTGCAAATTGCGCGACATCGCCCTCCCCCATCTCAAATCCGAATTTCGCGCGAAATTGTTCGGCCAAGTCCGAATGAGATATTGAGCCATCGAAGTGCGACGCCAGCCAGTACTCGGGTTCACGCAATTGAATGTATCGGCCCCCGATCGGGTCTTTGACGGTATAGACATCGGCATTGTCCTGTGTGGAGGGACTAATGACCAGATCTGAGCGGAGTTTCGGCAGGGACGCCATGGGGATAATGTACGCCGCACAGGGCGCGGCGGCAAGCGGGTGGGGGGTGTATGTCACGCGGTCGGGTGGGGACGCCCGACCGCACAGTGTTGAGAATCTCTACCTCACCAGCACCATCTTTTTCGTCTGGACAAAGTTGCCGGCGGTGAGGCGGTAGAAATAAATCCCCGACGGCGCGTTGTCGCCTCGCTCATCCTTGCCGTTCCAGACGATTGAGTGTTCACCCGCCGGTTTGCGGCCGTTGTACAATTCGGTAACCTTCGCGCCAAGCACATTATAAATGACAATCTGCACCTGACTTGCTTGCGGCAATGCGAATTTGATTGTCGTGGTTGGGTTGAAGGGGTTGGGATAGTTTTGATACGTTTCAAAATGTGTGGGTAGACTTGTAAGCGAATCATCGACATTGGTCGGTTCAGCGCAGGCGTCGCCGAGTCCGTCGCTGTTTGAATCGGCCTGATCGGGATTGAAGACGAGTGTACAGTTGTCCCGAGTGTCACCGATACCGTCGGCATCGGAGTCGGCGTCGATGAAATAGGCTACCGGAATATATCTGACTACGGGATTTGGAGCGCCTTGAGCGATAGAAATCTGCGCGTTATGCACTCCGGGGGGCAAATCGTTGGGTAGAATTTGCGCGTTCACCGATGCATTGCCTTGACCAGATGTCGGATCGAGCTGAAGCCAGTCGGCGTCATCACTTACCCACCAATCGAGCGATCCAGAGCATGAGAACGAAATATCGAACGATTTGCTCTCGGGCGGCGATGAATCGATGACACTATAGAAATGCATGGTGTCTGATTCGCTCAGTATTTCGAGACAAGTCCGGTCGCCAAGCGTGAAGCAGTGCGGCCCGGACCAGGTTGGCAGTACATTCGGCGTTACAGGTGGCGCATTGAAGGGAGCCCATTTCCAACTGTTGGTGGGCGGGAAATGGGTGACAGAATCAATACAGATCACTTTGCCAACGTCCTCAGCGCGGGTAACGACCCGGATGATATACGCGACTCCGGAATCGAAGGGAGCAATAGCCGTCTGCTCGACATCATTGGCAGCACCGACGACCGCGATCGTGTCGACACCCTGACCGTCACACCCGAAACAGAGCGAGGTGAATATTGCGCCGAAGTTTGACTTGCTAAGGAAACCGGTAGTATCAAGTAGCGGGCCGACACGTGGACGTGCGTCTGAAAATGTGAATCGAAATGGCAGTCCGGAGGTGAAGGTGGTCGGCCACCTGGCGGTGCCGGAGCCGGGTTCGCCGGAATCAAGCGACGCTCGGCTGTAAATCTTGAAGCCATTGCTGAAGTTGTAGTGGGTATGAGATCGATTGCCAAACATCAAATGGAAGGAAACGGTGTCACCTGCGCGTATGCTGTCCGGCGCCACAAGACCGTCGATGCGGGATACTCTAACAAACACGAAAGGATCGTCACATTCATCGCCTATGCCGTCATCGTCACCGTCGGTTTGATAGCGATTGTACACATTTGGGCAGTTGTCGCAAATATCCCCTACATCGTCGTTATCTGAATCTTTTTGATCGGGATTGTAGACCGATTTGCAGTTATCCGCCCCATCCAAAATACCGTCACCATCAGAATCCGTGTCCACCTGGTAGTTAATAAGGATTCGGAAGGGGCTGTTCTCCGCATCGGGACTGACGATTCGGATTCGGGCCGAGTGCCCTCCGGGTACCAAGTCAGTAGTAGTGACTTGAACACTAACAGTAGCTGGCACCGTATCACCGTTTTGAGGGGAAACTGTCAACCACTCCGGAATGCTGTCAATTTCCCATCTATATGTGGAATCATGCAACTCGCTCAAGGCAAGTGACTGATCGGGAGGTAGTGGCCCCCCAGCAATGGCGAGAAATACAAGGTTAGTCGGCTCGACCACTATTTTTACTGACGACGTATCGGGTAGCACTTGATATTTTACTAAGACGATTTGTGGTGAATTACTTGCTCCAGGATCGGAGAAAGTAATGTGACCAGTGTAGGACCCTGGCGCCATTTGTGTGGAGTTGACAGTCACATTGATGGCAGTTGATTGCCCACTTCCAGAAGTCGGCGAAAAGTCAAGCCAAGGTGCGTCGTCGGTAGCCGTCCAATTCAGCGAACCGGAACCGAAATTCGAAATAACGACTGTCTGGGAGTCGGGTGTTGTGCCATGTTGCGAAGCGGAGAAGGACAAGACAGATTTGGAAAGTGAAATTTGAGGGCCTACATCGACAGATATCAGTTTGTAGCAAAGCGGCCCGGAAAAAGACGGTCGCTCGTTGGGTGTACCCGACGGAGCCAGGAATGGCGCCCACTTCCAAGTGCCCGTTGGAGGATAGTTCGTGCATGAATCGAAGCAGATCACTTTGCCCGTATCTTCTACGCGAGTCACTATTCGAAAGATGTAGGCGACCCCGGAGTCGTGCGGTGCGATAGCGGTTTGATCGACATCACTCGCGGCTCCTGAAATAACAATGGTGTCTGCGCCCTGGCCGTCGCATCCGAAACAATTGAAGACATAAATCGCTTGAAAG
>JBGAWZ010000232.1:0-4070 GCA_044227335.1 Candidatus Zixiibacteriota bacterium
ACTCCCTGTACGCCGGATAATCCGAGCCGCTTGGCTTCGCGCTCGGTTACATTCGCAAGCCAAACGCCAAGCCAGCCGCGACTCGCTTTGCCGGTCGCGATCAGATCAGGAACGATTGCTCGGGCCAAATTGATCGGGATCGCAAATCCGATTCCTACCGATGATCCGGTCGGACTGGATATCGCCGAATTCACACCGATGCATTCACCTTTGATATTCAAAAGTGGTCCACCGGAGTTTCCCGGATTGATCGAGGCATCGGTCTGAATGTAATTTTGATAGAGCGGTGTCTCTTCGCCGAAGCGAAGATTGCTCCGACCCTTGGCCGAGATAACACCGACCGTCACCGACCGATCCAGCCCCTGTTGGGGGAATGGATTTCCTATAGCGATCGCCCAATCACCAACTTTCAAATGTTCGGAATCACCAAACGGAATCACTGTTACTTTTTCTTCCGGCTCTACTTTGATGACCGCCAGATCCGATTCCGGGTCGCTTCCCACCAATTTGGCTTTGTAATCGTAACCGGACGACGTACGGACAGTCAGCTCAATGGCGTCTTTTACAACATGATTGTTCGTCAGGATATATCCGTCCTCTCGGAAGAAAAACCCCGAACCGAGTGAGGAGCCGTATCCGCTACCACCCCGATACCACCAGGGGGTTTCGGTATCACGGGTTTTGGCCGAGATATTGACCACCGCGTTTGCATAGTTTTCCACTACACCCACAAAAGGAGACTCATACTCGCCATCTTTTTGGACCACCGGATAGGCGGCGTACGACGCTCCAATGGCTGAGCCGGAAGGGCTTGCCAAAGTCGTGCCCGGCAGGTTCATGTTGGAGGACAACAAGATACCGGCGACGACACAAGAAGCGCCAAAGACCGCCAAGGCAGAAAAGCGCATAGCTTTAGACGACTTTCGTAAAGGGGAAACAGGGAAAGATGCCACCACCATCCTCCAAACGGTTAGCCTTTTATAGTACGACAGCTTTTGGTAACTGTCAAGTTCTTTTTCTGTGGGCTTACAACGCCCGATTTCGCTACCCTTATAACGTCCTACCCCGCCCGAAGATTCATGATCTTCTGTATTCCGAAGGGTATTTCTCGCAGGGGAACTCCGGCGCAGGACAGGCGTGATTGACAATACTTTCGCACAGGCGTACTTTGAACCGCGTATGTCGCTCGGAACGACCTCCAAAGCTCAGATCATCACTGCCGGGAAATTGCTGGCCGAACACCAAATGGTGGCCGGAACTGGTGGAAACTTGTCTATTCGGCTGGACAACTCCAGAGTTCTTATCACCCGGTCAGGAGTTAGCAAAGGTCGGTTAACTGAAAACGACCTGATCGAAGTCGATCTTGAAGGCAATCTGCTTAGCGGTAGCGGGACTCCGTCATCTGAATCCCGAATGCACCTCTTCACCTACCGGGAACGACCGGATGTTCAGGCCTGCGTGCATTCCCACCCTCCGTATTCGACCGCCTTTGCTGTGGCCGGGATAGAACTGCCCGGCGATGTACTCCCGGAAGTAGTAGTTTACATAGGAGACATACCGCTTGTCGGATACGCCGCCCCAGGAACCGACGAGGTCCCCCAGTCCCTTGAGCCCTATATTCGCTCGAATAATGCCTTTTTGATGGCCAACCACGGTCTGCTCACCATCGGCAATACCATGGAATCAGCGCTCAACCGTCATGAAACGGTCGAGCAGTATGCCAAAATACTCTGGCTTGCCCGGCAACTGGGTGAGGTCAGCCGAGTGCCGGAACGGGATCTTTCCCGACTGATCGAAATCCGCTCGCGACATTCGGGTTGAAAAACAGTTTACAGCCATGCTCATAAAGAAAGTCCTCATCGATCGGGCCGATCGGCTCTACCAAATGCCCCCGGACATACTGGACTTTGCCCGTCCACTACTTGGCAAGCCAATACTCCCTGGACAGCCTATTCTGGACTTGGCTTCATTTGAATGGCCCAATTTGGACGAGTCGCCGGAGAAACTAACTTCCGACGCCCTCCTGCCCGCGTCAGCCGCCAAACTTGCCGCTCTGAAAAACACTCTCGCAGAATGGCTCAGTCAGTATTTTGGGCGCGATAGAATTTCTCCAAAAGAAATATTTCTGGGCGGTGGGATTCGCTCGCTTTTGTTTCATCTGTCCATCGCCTTTGTCGAGCCGGGTGATCCGGTGCTTGTCCCCGCCCTGGGAATTCCGGCCTATCGTAAGTCAATCACTGCGATGGGCGGTCTTCCGGTCTCCTACCCGTTATCATCGCGTAATAACTGGAGCCCCGATTTTTCAAAGATTTCGGCTCGCGTCGGACACGCGGTCAGAGTCTGCATAATCAACTCTCCCCACAACCCGACCGGAGCGGAACTCGACGAAGCAACTCTGGAGCAACTGATTGTGCGTTGTGGCAAAGAGAACATGCTCCTGGTCAACGACGCCTGCTACCACGCGATTCCCTCGCGTAAACCGCTTTGCCTTTCCGCTTCAGAATACGGTACCAAAGTCGGCCTTGAGCTTTTCTCTTTTTCATACTTGCTCGGACTTCCGCCAATCCCCTTCGGGTTTGCGGTGGGGCATCGCAATCTCGTCTCGGCACTGGATGTCGCGTCTTCGGTTAGCCCGGTGGGAATTCCAAGCGGGTACATTGATATGGTCTCCACCGCTTTGCGGCAGGCCAATTCACGCTCAATGGCGGGTTACCGCGAGCGATTCATTGCCACATCTGCGGTCGCGCAGGAACTGCTCGGTAAACTTGGGATGACCGCGGCCACTCCGGCAACAACTCCCTTCCTCTGGGCAAAAATCCCTCAGCGGCGCAATAGTGTTGCATTCGCGCGTATGCTCCTAAAACGCTACCGCATCTTGACCGCTCCGGGGACCGGCTTTGGTGAAAGCGGACAGGGATATGTTCGACTATCACTGACTGCCCCAAAAGATCGGTACCAATCGGCGATCGAACGAATCAAAGCTCGTCACCTGTTGCCACGCCGACGGAGCACAACATGAAAGATGTCATCCGTCTGGTCGGGTTGTCATTCTACGGATACCACGGCGTCTCCCCAGCCGAGCGTGAAACCGGCCGACATTTCGAAGTCGACTGCGAGCTGGAAATCGACATCGCCGACGCCGGCCATTCCGATTCGATTCGCGACACAATTGACTATAGTGAGGCATTTCGGTTGATTAAGCAGACGGTCGAAGGCGAGGCCTACTCGCTCCTTGAAGGACTCGCCACTCGAATCGCTACTCTCCTGCTTGACAGCTTCCCCGCTCACCGGGTAACTTTGAAAGTGCGCAAAATGCATCCACCCTTGGGCGGTCAGGCAAAATATGTAGAGATCGAAGTCACCCGGTTTCAGACTGATATCGCAAAGCTGACCGGCACTGCCGCCCCACAGAAAAGAGAATCCTGATGCCTGAAACAGTCTACTTGCTCCTCGGGTCCAACTTGGGTGACCGGGAACGAAATCTCGAAAATGCCCTGGCTATGCTCTCACAGGTCGAAGGACTCGAGATTGTCGCCGTGTCTTCAATTTATGCAAGCGATCCGGTCGACATGGTCGGTGAGAACCCCCCATTTCTCAATCAGGTAATCAAAGCCGACTACATGTTCAATGCAGTTGAGCTTTTGGATCACACAGAACGAATCGAACGTGAATTCGGCCGTACCGAAAAAGGCCTGCGCCGTGCCCGGACGCTCGATATCGACATCTTACTGTTCGGTCAGCGGCAAATTCGTACCGACCGCCTGCTCATTCCTCACCGAGAATTGACCCATCGCCCATTTGCACTTGTCCCGTTATTGGAAATCGACTCCGATCTGACCCACCCCGCCACCGGCAAGCCGCTCTCGGCCCACTTAAGCGGGAAGGCCCGTCAATCTGTAGTTGTGTTCAAAGAATATGTCGCAAGAAATGTCTGAACTAAATTACATCGCGGTCGAAGGAGTGATCGGCGTCGGCAAATCCAGCTTCGCCAAATTACTAGCCGAGCGCTTGGGCGCGGCGCTTATCAACGAAGAAGTCTTCGAAAATCCGTTTCTGGTCGACTTTTACAA
>JBGAWZ010000233.1:0-4050 GCA_044227335.1 Candidatus Zixiibacteriota bacterium
ACGCCCGATATGACTCACCGGACGGAATGCTGTCGCCGTTGTAGGGATGGACGAGGTCATATGGCAACCCGCGGTCAGCCATATAGTCGGCAATGGTGCCCGGAGTTTCGACTTTGTGATTTTGGACAATGAGCAGAGGTTTCATGGGGGCAATATAGGGGAGAGTGGCCGCACGTCAATTGGTGTAGGTCTGTAGACGGGCAGGCAGGAAGCCTGCCGCGCACGAAAAAGCCCACCGCGGAGCGGTGGGCTACCACTTCATTTGTAGGGCAGAACCCGAGCGAAGCGATGCGGTTCTGCCGGCTTCTCCTATTTCACCAGCGGTTTTACATACTCCGGCAGGGCGAAGGCGGCCGTGTGAATGTCTTTGTTGTAATACCGGGTCTTCGGCCTTTGGCGGTCGTACCGTTTGGCATCAAAGTCGCGCACCGGGTGGTACTTCTTTGAGCAAAACGCAAACGACCAGAGCGCCGACGGATAGATTGGCATATGGGCGGTGTACATTTCGACAATCGGAAAGATCGAACGTACATTTTTGTACATCGCTTTCACCGCATCCTGATGAAAATACGGCGACTCCGACTGCGCCAACATGATGCCGTCGGGAGTCAGAGCGTCGAACACTTTCTTATGAAACGGCTTTTGGAAAAGATCGGCGGCTGGTCCAATCGGATCAGACAAGTCCAGTATGATTACGTCGAACTTTTCTTTGGACTTCGCGATGAAATCCTTGCCGTCGGCGAATACCAGTCGAGCGCGTTTGTCTTTCACACCCGCCGCCAAGTGTGGCAGATGACGATTGGACACTTCGACCACCATTTTGTCGATCTCGCACATCGTACACTTTTTGACTTCGGGATGCTTGAGTGCCTCGGTCAAAGCGCCGCAGTCGCCGCCGCCGATGATCAGCACATTCTTCGGATTGGGATGCACAAAGAGCGGCACATGGGTGATCATCTCGTTGTACACATTGTTGTCGTTGGTCGCCGCCATCAGCGAACCGTACAGCACAAGGATCTTGCCGAAGAAATCGTTTTCGATGATGTCGATTCTCTGGAATTTCGACTGGGTGGATTCAACGAGCTTGTTGACCTTAACGGTCAAACCCGCCGCGTGATTGTGCAGTTCGGAGTACCAGACATTCCAAAGATCTTCCATGCCGGTGACACCGACATCGTGTCCCGGACCTTTTTTTGCTTTTGCCATCTTGTCCTTGATTAGTCGATCACCCGGTATTCGGCGCGACGAAGAGAGTTAAAGGTAGAACCCGAGACCGAGCAGTAAGCGCCGGTGACCGGGAACACGAACATGTCGCCGATCTGGTGGTCGGGGATCATGAGGCCGTCGTACATAACGTCGAAAGAGTCGCAGGTCGGTCCGGCCAGAACCGAAAGTTTTTCGTCACCTTCGCGGTCGGTCACGACCGGGTAGACGCAATGGTCATAGAGCATCCCGCTGAAGGTCGAATAGAGACCGTCGTCGAGATAGTACCAGGTCTTGCCATCGCGGTAGGCCTTGCCGACAATCGACGCCACCAGTGTGACCGGCGAGGCGGAGATGAATCGTCCCGGTTCGGCGATCACCTTGATGCCGGGGCGGATTTTCTTTTCGAGCGCTTTCTGAATCGGCGCACAAAACTCGTTGATCGCCGGAATCGGATCAAGATACTGGGCGGGGAAACCGCCGCCAATGTCAAGAATCCGCGTATTGAGATTGGCGCAATCGAGTGTGTAGATCAGTTTGCGGGCCGCCTCGATCGCTTTGACATAATTCTCGGCATAGATACACTGCGAACCGATATGGAACGACAGGCCGTAGAATTCATGGCCGGTCTCTTCGATCAGTTTGGCAAGCGGGAGAACCTCTTTGGCATTGCACCCGAACTTGTATTGCAGGTTGACCACCGCCGCTTTCTCAAGGCCGATTTTGTACCGAATGAGCACTTTGAGTTTCCGGTCGGTGTACCGCGCGAACTTGCGGACTTCATCGGGATTGTCGACGACAAATAGTTCGACACCGGCGGCGACCGCCTGATCGAACTCCCGGACCGACTTGACCGGATGAGTGTGCAATAGGGTGTGGGGATCGACCCGTGTTTTCATGACATCAGCGATTTCGCCCATCGAGCAGACATCGAAATTTCCACCGGCATCCCAGATTTCCTGGAGAATCACCGGGTGATTATTGGACTTCACTGCGTAATGGATCTGCACACGCGGAAGCGCGGCGGCCAGCGCCTGATAGTTGCGACGAACTTCCGAGCGCGACAGGAGCAGTTGTGGTGTCTCCAGCCGCTTGTTGGAAAACATGTCACGAATCAGGGCAGTATCGACCCCCCGAAAGAGGTCGGTATCTTCGGTGGCCGCGAAATTCAGTGAGTGAGTCATTTCAGTATAACTTCCTTGTTTAGAGCCGGGGGGAGGCCAGATTCAGACTATGCTGAACCGACTTGTGAGTGATAATTTCGTCGATCTCCGACGGCATCCCGCGTTTGAGTTCGCTGACATGGGCTTCCGTTGCGCCCAGTTTGAGCTTCATGTACTCCTGTGCCTTGTGCGGGTCGACGGTTTCGCCACAGGTGAAGAAGTCCACGGCGGCGTAGCCGTATTCCGGCCAGGTGTGGATGGAAATGTGCGATTCTGCGATCACCACCACCCCTGACACTCCCTGCGGAGCGTACCGGTGGAAGACCGACCGGACGATAGTCGCGCCGGCGCGATGCACCGCTTCTTGCATGTGCGTCTCAAGCTGGCGCACGTTGTCGAGTACCTTTTTGTCACAGCCGGTATACTCAACAATCAGGTGACGTCCGAGAATTTTCAACTTCAATCCCTCCTTCAATCCGTACCGTTACATTTGCGGCGGGGTGGAAACCCACAGCAGTTGCACAACCGACGAACTATTATTGATTACTTGCGATGATCTGTCTGATTCAAAATAAAAGCAGTGCCGCGGCGGGACCTTGAAGGTCGCCCGGTCGACGCGGAGCGTCGCAGTGCCGCGAAAGACATATCCGAACTGCTCGCCGGGATGGGGCTCCTGGCGCTCCATCTTCTCGCCGGGCGAAAGTTCGATCCAAATTGGATCCATCAGATTATTCGTCGAGCCGGGCACTAATATCTCGAACTTGCTTGGCCCCCAACCTTCGACCGCCACCCGCTCATCGGGTGAAAAAACTACTTTTGCCTGGGATTTGTCGGAGAAAAATTCGGCCAGCGATATGCCGACGCCGTCGAGGATCAGCGCCAGTGAGTCGACCGAAATCGAGGTCTGGTCATTCTCAAGTTGAGAGATAAACCCCTTGGTGAGTTGGGCGCGATCGGCGAGTTCTTCCTGGGTGAGTCCGGAGGATAAACGCAACCGCTTGATTCTTTCGCCGATCTTGAGTTCCAATTCCCTGTGTTAGCACTCCCAAAGGTTTAATAAACTCGACCTTTTTGTTTAATAAATCGGTCGAATAATACCCCGACTTTAGCCAAAGTCAAGGGTTTTTTCGGGTGATGGCGTATTTTTTCGTATGTTCGACAAAGGGTTGGCGGTTTCTCATCGCCGAGAATGTTGACAACTTTGGTTGGTTCTGGTTGACACACAACTCCAGAGAGCGTATTTTTTTCATTATTGCAGAAACATCGTAATCAAAACACCTGCCCCTTGAAGGAGGAGCATACAATGCGCAAATTCGCAATCGTGGCGGTTCTGTTGTTGGTGGCCGTAGCGGTCTCAGCTCAGACGCCCAAGCTCGGAGTGGGCGTATTCGCGGGACTGAGTAAGCCGCTGGCGCAAGATGACCAGGCGTCAGGAACAGAGTTTGGTTTCAGAGCCCGATTCTCACTAGCTGGATCGCTGGCAGTGGAAGGTCAACTCGGAATGACCAAGTGGGGTCAACCGGATCCGATCCAGGGAATCACCATGCCCGACGGTTCTAAGGTGACTTCATTCGGCGTTAACGGAATTCTGGGTGGCGGTCCCGGCCCGGGAATTAAGCCATTTTTCCTGGCTGGATTCGGCTCGTACAAAATCAAAAATGACGACACCGGCTTTGATGAATCC
>JBGAWZ010000234.1:0-4034 GCA_044227335.1 Candidatus Zixiibacteriota bacterium
GATTGACCGTGAAAAAGATGAGTCTGCCGAGCTGAAAAAGCACAAGGCCGGTCACGTAGAACCAAAATAAGAGCCGAAATTGTGCCGGGAGGGAAATGCGATCAAAAGGGGATTTGGTGGGGCGGTTCATGCCCTGACAAGAAACGATTTCAAGTCACCCAGTCAAGCTCGATACGGCGGGTCGCACTCACACATCCTCCACTACCACCGCCGTCCCCCAGACCAAAATCTCGCACGCCCCCTGCGCAATACTCGATTGCGCAAATCGAATTGTCACAATCGCATTTGCCCCAAGCGTCTCGGCCTCGGCGACCATCCGGTCAAGCGACTGCTCCCGTGATTCGGCGATTAACTTTGTGTAATTGGTGACTTCGCCCCCCACGATATTTCGCATAAGCGCCATAAAATCCTGACCGACATGCCGTGCCCGCACCGTGTTCCCCTTCACCAGTCCGATTGTTTTCACAATCTTTTTTCCGTGTATCTCGTGGGTGCTGGCTAAAATCACTTCTCAACCTCCGAATATCGCTCACGTTTGTAGGCAAAAAATCGCTCTCGAACAAGCGAGACAAGAAGAATAATCACGCCAATAGACCCGACTGTCAATCCGAACTTCAGCCAAAGCGGCGCTTCCGGGTTAGTATAAAGACTTGAAAATGCCTCAAATAACCCAAACACTAAAAGCACCACCGCGCCAACCGAGGCCAGCACCCAGCCGGCGCCACGCTCGACCTTTTTGTAGAGAGACTGCCAGTATGCCTCCCAGACTTCGTCGGGAAGATCGGCGTATTTCATCTGACCGGTGACCAGTTTCAAGCGGTTGAATTCCTTCAGTTCGGCTTTCAGCTCAGCGTTGCGTTCCAGTTCTTGCTCGAACTCTTTGCGTTCAGCTGGATTCAATTCGTTATCTACGTACCCGGCGAGCAGTTGTTTCCATCGTTCATCCATGCTGGCCTCCCATCAGCGTGCCCAGTCGTTTCCGGGCGTAATAGAGGCGCGACATGACCGTCCCGCGCGGGATATTCAAAAGCTCGGCTATTTCATCGTATGACATATTCCTGAAATGATAGAGGGTGATAATTTCCCGGTCATCAAACGACAGCTTCACAATACTGTCGCGCAACCGCTCGATTTCCTCCCGTTTGATCAGATCGCTTTCCGGTGAATCCTCCGCGGAGACGAGATAGTGTACGTCATCAATATCAACCGTGCGCGATTTAGCGACTGTCCGACGTTTCAACCAGGTCCGCGCCAGATTGGCGATGATCGTATAGAACCAGGGGAGAAACGGCTGTTCGGGTTTGTAGGTCGAAGCTGAGCGGTAGGCCCGCAGGAATGCCTCTTGCGAGATATCGTAGGCATCGTCTCGGTTGCCGACCAGTCCAAGCGCGGTTTGGTAGGCCATCCGCTTGTGGCGTTCGACCAATATCCGAAACGCCTTCTTGTCGCCAGATTTCATACTTTCAATCAGCGCAGTATCGGTTGTCATTCCCTCGCCGCCATCTCCGCCCGACAATCCGGTTTTCGCGGTCCTTTCACTGGTCATACCCCGGAAACTGCCTGTTATTCACCCTCCTCAGCAAGTTAATTTTGAGCTTGCTCGGCTCTGTCTTAGGGATGAGCTTGGAGTCGTCGAGTCCAACGTGGCGTTATGCGTCCCCGCGTGACGCTCTTGGTTCTCGTAGGTCGAAATCCCTTGCCCCGCTTCAAGCGGGGTCGCCCAAAGGGCGAGGTTTCGACACTAGTGAAGAGGCTTCGACAGGTTCAGCCTGACTTATCTTAAGCATTGTGGCTCGAAGTCACCCTGAGCTTGTCAAAGGGTGTTGTCCTTGGTAGCCGACCGCTCTGCGGTCGGATTGGAGTGAAAGAAAAACGCACCGCGAAGCGGTGCGCTACCAAATAACAGGAGGATTGACATGCTGAAATCAATCATCATCGGAATGTCACTGATCGCCTTATCGGCATCCGCAGCCGACATCCGCCCCAGCCAGATGGCCCACACCTTTTCCATCGTCTGCTACGACTCCACCACCGGCCAATTCGGCGCGGCCGTCCAGTCGCACTGGTTCAAAGTCGCCGACGTCATCTGGGCTGAGCCGGGTGTCGGCGCGGTGGCCACCCAGTCGCTGGTTGATTTCACCTACGGTCCTCTCGGGCTTGAAATGCTCCGCCAAGGCCGCGCGGCCTTCGCGACCCGTCAGGGTCTGCTAACCGCCGCCTCCAACAACGCCGTCCGTCAGGTCGCCATCATCGATCGCACTGGTGCAGTTGCGACACACACCGGATCAAAGTGCATCGTCGAGGCCGGGCATCGCACCGGCAGATTCTATTCGTGTCAGGCCAACCTGATGCTCAAAAACACCGTCTGGGACGCCATGGCCACCGCCTTCGAGGACACCAAAGGCGACCTTGCCGAACGCATGATGTCCGCCCTCGAGGCCGCCGAGCGCGAGGGGGGAGACATTCGCGGCAAGCAATCGGCGGCGATGATTGTCGTGTCTGCCAAACCGACCGGCATGATCTGGCGCGACCGGCTGGTTGATCTGCGCGTTGACGACTCCCCCGAACCGCTCCCCGAACTCCGTCGCTTGCTCAATATCACCCGCGCCTACGACCATATGAACAGGGGAGATGAATATCTCGCGGTAAAGAAATACGATTCGTCGAACTTTGAATACGCCGAGGCCGCTCGCCTCAATCCCGGCAATCTCGAAATCCAGTTCTGGCACGCGGTCGGTCTGGTCACCGCCGGCGAGGTCGACCAATCCCTTCCGATCTTTCACGAAATCTTCCAAGCCGACACCCTCTGGCGCATCCTGATCCCGCGCCTCGTGAAATCAGAGTTACTGCCGAATGATGAGACGATTATTCTGAAGATTGTGGGTAAGTGACGAAGTCTGGGAATCGGACTTTGGCGCCGTTTAGTTCGTCGTCAGACGATCGTCAGTCGCTGACGAGATTTTTTCAAAAGAGTCCGCTACGTTTCCGCCATTGCGTCCAGCTGGAAGTCGCTCAACGTCGACCTGGGATAGTGTTCTCGGCTGGTGTCATTATTCTGTCAATGCTTGGTTTCTCCTGCGCACATGTGTGGACCCGTGAATTCGTTATTGAGAAATCATCACAAGTGTCGCAGATCAGCGGATGGACGTTCTTACCGGATATGTACGCTTTTCGGAATGTCGGGGGATCAGGACCTCGGCCTACTCAGAATAGTTTCAATTTCACGATGGCAACTACCAGGTCTAAACCCAAGGGAAAGACTCCGCTTGGAGATATGACTTATCCCCAGCTTGACGGCATGATGGTATGGTTTTTGCCAAATGGAAGCGGTACGTCATTGCCGAGAGGTAGATCAACGTGGGTAACGAACGAGGGCTGTAACTACATGAAAGAATTTATTGACTTTGCGGGGGCTCCGGGTCTCAGTGAACTAGTCATACCGAATGAAATTGACTCTCTTGAACTTCAATTCAAAGTTCGTTCCTACGAAGGGGCACATTTTTTCGTCACACGTTTCGGTGTTCTCTTCGATACCGTTGCTTTCGACGAGCAACATGGGCCTATCGAGACAAGGATTGTCACTATAAGGATGGTTCGCCACGAGTCTGAGAGTAAGGTCCCTGCCTTCATGATCAATGAGTGAGAGCGCGTCAGTTTCTTGTAGGTCGGGACCTTTACGGTCCCGACATTACGACTGTATGGACTAAAGAGGGTAATCAGGTGAAGTCGAGTTTCCTCATTGTTGGATTGATTTGTGTGGGTATTGTCGGTTGCTACCATGTGCGGAGCAGGGGATATGTTTTGGAAAGCCCTAACCCTGCCCCCGTGATAGCTGGTTGGTCAATTGAGCCAGACATATTCGCATACAAGGACATCGTAGGCGCTGACACCCGCATTCATTCCTACACTCTCACGATAAATATCCGACACAAGCGATCGAAAGCGATTGTGGTAGGCGAATCGATTCCATTTGTCACAATTGACAGCATTAGCATGAAAGGTCGACAAACTGGCTTCTCAGCGACAAGGCGAAT
>JBGAWZ010000235.1:0-4009 GCA_044227335.1 Candidatus Zixiibacteriota bacterium
TGTTGTCGGGATTTTCCTGCTCTTACTTGTGCCATCCGGCTCTCACGGTACTATCAAGATGGTGTCTCTTCTTATCGCTCTTATCACGATGGTCGCGTCGTTTTTTGTATGGGCGCAGTTCGATGTTGTCGCTTCCGGGATGCAACTCGAAGTCAATCTCCCGTGGGTCAGTTCATTTGGGATCAACTATCATCTCGGCATCGACGGTATCTCACTCCTATTGATCGTTCTGACCACTGTGCTCACCGTCCTGTGCATCATTGCTTCCTGGCGCTCGGTCACTCACAGCGTGAAGGGATACTTCGCGTCGATGCTCCTTTTGACCACGGGCATGATCGGGACATTCTGCGCCCTTGATCTGTTCTTGTTCTACGTCTTCTGGGAAGTCATGCTCATCCCGATGTATTTCATCATCGGACTCTGGGGTGGGCCGCGCCGGATGTACGCCGCGATCAAATTTGTGCTATTCACGATGTTCGGCTCGCTCTTGATGCTGGTCGCGATCCTGTATCTGTACTTCACATATCATGCCTTCAGCGGCGAGTATTCATTTGATCTTCTGCGCATCATGCAGATGCCGATTCCATATGAGCCCCAGCTTTGGCTATTCGGCGCGTTCGCACTTGCCTTTGCGATCAAAGTCCCGCTGTTCCCGTTCCATACCTGGCTACCCGATGCCCACGTTCAAGCGCCGACCGCCGGATCGGTCATCCTGGCTGGTGTGCTACTCAAAATGGGAACGTATGGCTTTGTGCGCTTCTGTATGCCGCTTTTCCCGCAGGCCACGGTGACCTATTTGCCCTATATCTGTGTGCTGGCGGTGATCGCTATTATCTACGGCGCCTTAGTGTCGATGGTCCAGCGTGATATCAAATCGCTGGTGGCCTTCTCGTCGGTCTCGCACATGGGTTTTGTCATGCTCGGCCTGTTCGCCCTCAATATGCAGGGGATGCAGGGAGCGGTGCTTCAGATGATCAACCACGGCGTTTCCACCGGCGCACTCTTTTTGCTGGTTGGCATGATCTACGACCGCCGCCACACCAGGATGATCGAGGACTTCGGCGGAATCGCCAAACCAATGCCGGTCTACGCGACTTTCTTTATGATAGTCATGCTCTCATCCATCGGCCTTCCGCTGACCAACGGCTTTGTCGGCGAATTTTTGATTCTACTCGGCGCCTGGGCTTCAAATCACTGGTACGCGGCCTTTGCCGCCACCGGCGTTATTTTGGGCGCCTGTTATATGCTCTGGATGTATCAGCGTGTGATTTTTGGTAAAGTGACAAATCCCGAGAACGAAAAACTGACCGACATCACTACTCGCGAACGATTGACTCTCATCCCGCTGATCGTCCTGATTTTCTGGATCGGCATTTATCCCTCGCCACTACTCAATCGCATCGAACCGGCAATCAGTCAATTGCTGAGCCGTTTGGGTACAGCAAAGACATCGGCGATCGTAGTTCCCACCCCGGCGCATGTGGCGGAGAAGAGTAATTCGTTTGAGGCGGGGGAGAAGTAAAATGGAAGTGACTATTTACACCAAGCAAGGGTGCCCGTATTGCGCCGCGGCAAAAAAACATTACGGCGAGATTGGCGTGAAGTATACCGAAATCGACGTCCACGCCGTACCCGGCGCACAGGACAAAGCAATCGAGCTGGCCGGCGGCAAACGGATCGTGCCGGTGATCATCGAAGACGGCCGGGTGACCCTCGGCTTCGGAGGCGGCTGAGGATTTTGAATTTAGGCGACGGTCGTCGCCGGAAAACTGAACCGATATGACTGACTTTGTCTCAACATTGAATATTGATCTGTCGCTGATTCTGCCGGAGATCATTCTATTCACGGCGGCATCGCTGATTCTATTGTTGTCGTTTATGCGCAAGGCAAATAATCTGGCAATTGTGCTGGCCGCGGCCGGGCTGGCCGGCGCAATGGTTGTCGCGGCGTCGCAATGGAACACTTCCGGCAGTGCCTTTTCCGGCATGGTCACACTTGACAAGTTCGGCGCGATGTTCAAACTGCTCTTTTGTCTTGGCTCGCTCATATCCCTGTTAATCGCGTATCGATATTTTCAGGTGAAAGGATTGGAGCGCCCCGAATTCTACGCTCTTCTGTTGTTCTCGACTCTTGGCATGATGGTCATGGCCACCACCACCGACTTGATCGTGATGTTCCTTGGGCTTGAAATCATGTCGGTCCCCCTTTATGTCATGGCCGGTTTCAATCGCCATTCGGCGCAGTCCAACGAAGCGGGCGTTAAATATTTCATCATGGGTGCATTCGCCACGGCGTTCTTGCTCTTGGGCATTGCCTTCATATTCGGCGCCTCCAAAACAACCGATCTGCGCGTACTGGCGACCGATTACGCCTACTTTGCCGCCCGTTCGGCCGGGTATCTCTACACCGGTGTCGGGCTTGTCCTGATCGGTTTTGGCTTTAAAGTCGCCGCGGTGCCGTTTCATGCCTGGGTCCCCGATGTCTACCAGGGCGCACCCACACCCGTCACCGCCTTTTTCTCCGTTGGTCCCAAGGCGGCCGGTGTTGCCGTTTTGCTCCGCATTTTTGTCTTCGGATTCGGCGCGATGCCGAATATTTCGACTGCCTTCTGGATTCTGGCGGTTCTCACGATGACCGTTGGAAATATTCTCGCAGTGCGTCAGGATAATGTCAAAAGGATGCTCGCCTATTCGTCGATTGCCCATGCCGGCTACATTCTGGTCGGACTGGCGGCCGGTGGAAGCGAAGCAGTCTCCGCCGCGATCTTTTATCTGGTCGGCTACACCATGTTTAATCTCGGCGCCTTTGCCGTGCTAACAGCGCTTGAAATGCGACGCGGGTGCACTTGCGAATTTTCCGAACTAACCGGACTGGGCAAATCCAACCCGATACTGGCAGTCCTACTGGCGCTCTTCATGTTTGCGCTGACCGGATTTCCGCCTACCGTGGGATTCTTCGGTAAACTCTATATTTTCAGTGCCGCGGTGAAAGCAGGTATGATCGGCTTGGTTGTGATCGGCGTGCTCAATTCGTTTGTATCGGTTTACTATTACCTTCGCGTAATCAAGACGAGCTTCTTCGATGATGTCACCGGCGCGCCGTCACCGGCCACCGTTTCTCCGGCCATCATGGCGGCAATCGCCATCACCGCCATCGGTACACTCCTGTTGGGCCTGTTCCCCAGCCAATTGCTTCAGTTCTCGCAGGAAGCCCTCTTCGCCGCGCTCTGAGTTTGTAGGTCGAAACCCCTGCCGCCTTGCGGTCTCGCCGCAGGCGAGAGGATTCGACAGCGGTCTTTGTAGGGCGGGTCCTTCTTAGAACTCGCCAACTCGGGCTCCTCTGTTCATACCCGACAGCCTCTTTCGTAGGTCACTCGCGTCTTCGCGGGTGACATCCTTCGTCTTTGCTGAACACGTCAACCCCGAAGACGGGATTGACCTACGAAGACACAAATAAAAAAGGCGGGTTCAAAGACGAACCCCGCCCTACAAGAACACTTTAATTCGCCCTCACCCCAACGAAAACTTCCCGTTGATCGGCGGTACTTTGATCGGGTACTTGCCCGAGAAACAGCCGTGGCAGAAATTGGAATTCGGCAGTGACGGCATCGACAGCATATTATCCAGCGACAAATACCGAAGCGAATCGACCTCCAGATATTTCTCAATTTGCGCGACTGTCATATTGGCGCCGATCAGTTCTTTTTTGGTCGGCATGTCGATCCCGAAAAAGCAGGGCGAAATGATCGGGGGAGAGGAGACCCTAAAGTGAATTTCTTTGGCCCCCGCCTCGCGGATCATCTTGACAAGCTTTTTTGAGGTCGTCCCGCGCACGATTGAATCATCCACGACAACTACCCTACGGCCGTGGAGTACACCCTTCACCGGATTGAACTTCAGCTTCACATCCAGATCGCGGATCTTCTGATGCGGATCAATAAATGTCCTGCCAACGTAATGATTTCGGATCAGCCCGATTTCATATCTAATCCCAGATGCTTCCGAATAT
>JBGAWZ010000236.1:0-4004 GCA_044227335.1 Candidatus Zixiibacteriota bacterium
TACCACCGCGCGTGTCGTGCATGCCTCCGATATCACCGGCCGCGAGATCGAACGGGCGCTTTTGGCCGCCTGTCACGCGATTCCCGACCGCATTACATTCTTTCCCGATCATATTTCGCTTGATCTTATTACTACCACACGTGCCGGCGAGAGACCTTGCTCAGGGGCTTTTGTCGTCAATGAGAACGACCGAACGTTTACCGCGATGTATGCGCCGGTTACCTTGCTCGCCACCGGCGGCTTGGGACAAGTCTATTTTCATACGTCGAATCCGCTTATCGCTACCGGCGACGGTGTCGCGATTGCGTATCGCGCAGGCGTTTCAGTCGGTAATCTGGAATTCGTCCAATTTCATCCAACCACACTCTATGCTCCGGGTCGCTGGCCGTTCTTGATTTCAGAGGCAGTGCGCGGCGAAGGCGGAAGATTGCGCTCGGTGGCCGGACGATATTTCATGGACAGCGCCCACGAAATGAAAGATCTGGCTCCGCGCGATGTGGTCGCCCGCGAGATTGACCGCGAACTCAAACAGAGCGGCGACGAATATGTCCTGCTCGATGTCTCCCATCTTGATCCGCATCACATCAAGACGCGCTTTCCGAATATTTACAGTGAGTGCCTTAAGTACGGTTTCGATATCACGACCCGCGCCATTCCGGTTGTCCCGGCGGCGCACTACGCCTGTGGCGGTGTGATTTCCAAACTCGACGGCACCACTGACCTGCGAGGGCTTTTTGTCGCCGGCGAGGTAGCCATGACCGGCATGCACGGCGCCAATCGGCTGGCATCCAATTCGCTTCTTGAAGCGGTGGTGATGGCCCGCAGTGCGGCCGATGCATCCTACGACTATTTCAGACATGCCGATTCCGCGGATTCTGTTTCAGTCGATCTGCCACTGCATTCGTCGATCCGATTTGTCAGCGAAAAGATTCTGATCACGCACGACCGACGGGAACTGCGCCGGATTATGTCGGACTTTGTGGGGATAGTCCGCACGATGGAACGCCTGGCGCTGGCGCGCGACAAGGTACATCAGATGAAACAGGCTGTCGACCAGTATTACCTGGCAAATCCTGCAACGTATAACATTATCGAGTTACGAAATCTTGCGACCGTCGCCGAGCTTATCATCACCTGCGCGATGACCCGGCATGAATCCCGAGGTCTGCACTATATGTCCGATTTTCCGCAGACCGACGATCGATTCCGCCACGACACCCGCATCACCGGTTTTCTTTCACAGGAACATGCTCCATGGCAACAACCCACGACCTGATACTCATCATTGATTTCGGCTCACAGTTCACCCAGCTTATCGCCCGGCGTGTTCGCGAAGCGCATGTCTACTGCGAAATTGTTCCGTGCACCACCGACCTGTCAGTCTACGCCAGTCGTCCCGTGCGCGGCTACATATTGTCCGGCAGTCCGTCTTCGGTCAAAGATCCCGGCGCCCCGCTATTGAATAAGTCGTTTTTCGATACTGATAAGCCGATCCTCGGCGTCTGCTATGGCATGCAGATGATTGCCGAACTATTCGGCGGTGAGTTGGTGCGCTCGGACAAGCGCGAATATGGCCGGTCGCATTTGAAAATTGTCGATCATTCGCCGGTTCTCTCCGGTGTGACTGATAATTGCCAGGTTTGGATGTCGCATGGCGACTCGATCATTACGCTCCCGCCGGAGTTTGAGTTAACGGGTTCGACCGAAACCCTGCCGGTTGCCGCCATGTCTCACCGGACACGGCCGATCCACGGGGTGCAGTTTCATCCGGAGGTACATCACACTACTGAAGGCACTCGCGTCCTCCATAATTTCCTCTTTGATGTGTGTAAGTTGAAGGGGGACTGGACGGCTGAATCGTTCGCCGACGAAGCAATTGCAAAGATCCGCACTCAGGTGGGAGACAAGAAGGTCATTCTTGGAATTTCGGGTGGTGTTGATTCGTCGGTCGCGGCCGCGCTTCTGACCAAAGCGATCGGCAACAACCTGCACGCTGTCTTTGTCAATACGGGCCTTCTGCGCAAGAATGAATTCACCGATGTCGTCGATCTGCTCCGCCATTTGAATATCAATCTGCACCCGGTCGATGCCTCCGATATGTTCTTGGATCGCCTGCACAAAGTGGTCGATCCGGAACAGAAGCGAAAAGTAATAGGCAATACCTTCATAGATGTCTTCGAATCCGAGTCGGCCAAAATCGGCGAGATCGAATTTCTTGCTCAAGGAACGCTTTACCCCGACGTGATCGAGTCGACCTCGTTCAAAGGTCCCTCGGTGACTATCAAGACACACCACAATGTCGGTGGTCTGAAAGAGCGAATGAAATTCAAGTTAGTCGAACCGCTCCGCGAGCTGTTCAAAGATGAAGTTCGCACTTTGGGTCGCTCGCTTGGATTGCCCGAGAATTTTATCCGTCGCCATCCGTTCCCCGGACCGGGATTGGCTGTTCGTGTGCTGGGCGAGGTCACCCGCGAACGGTGCGACATTTTGCGCGAGGTCGACGCTGTCCTGATCGACGAACTCCACCGCAATAACATTTACGACGACATCTGGCAGGCGTTTTGTGTTCTCCTGCCGATTAGTGCGGTCGGAGTAATGGGGGACGAGCGGACGTACGAGAATGTCGTGGCGGTGCGATGTGTGACCTCAGTCGACGGCATGACCGCCGACTGGGCGAGAATCGATCCGACTATTTTGGCGCATATTTCCAATCGAATCATTCGCGATGTCAAAGGAGTGAATCGGGTGGTCTACGATATATCCTCCAAACCCCCTGCCACTATCGAGTGGGAGTAGGCCGGCTGGTCAATGTCGCCGCGCATTCGCCGTATGCTCTTTCTACCCGTTATCGCGCTTGTTGGTGTCTATCTCTGCATTTGTCTCTATCTCTATTTCTTTCAGAATCGATTCCTGTTTTATCCGACGCATGATATTGCGGTCACGCCCGATCAGGCCGGACTGGTTTACTCAGAGCAGTTCCTTGATTTGCCCGGAGGCGAGAAAATCCATTCATGGTATCTACCCGGTGACTCCGCGAAACCGACAGTACTATTCTTGCACGGCAACGGGGGGAATGTCGGTCACCGGATCGAGCACCTCCAATTTCTGTTCTCGCTTGGAGTCAACACGCTGATTATCGATTATCGTGGGTACGGCCGATCCAGTGGCAAGCCGAGCGAGACGAATATGTATGCCGATGCCGAGCTTGCGTACGACTGGCTCACTCAGGAAAAGGGAGTTCCAGTAGAAAAGCTCTTCTTGTTCGGGGAATCGATCGGCGGCGCGGTTGCTGTTGATCTGGCCTCGCGGAAGAAAGTAGCCGGGGTGATTGTCGAATCGTCCTTTACTTCACTTCGCGATATTGCTCACCACTCTTTTCCTCTTGTCCCAACGGGGTTATTGCTAAGATCGGACTTCAATTCCATCGCCAAATTGCCACTTGTCAGCGCGCCGATTTTGGTCACCCACTCGCCCGATGACGATATCATCCCCTTTTTCTTTGGGCAACGACTGTTTGAATCGGCCAAACCGCCAAAGAAATTCGTCCGGCTGTTTGGCGGCCACAACGACCGGGCCTATCTTACCGATCCCGTGTATATCCAATCGTTTCGTCAATTCTTGGCGGACCCCTCCTCTGTAAATACCCCCTCCTTATAGAGGTTGACACCCCCGGCGGGCGGGTGTATCATTGGGGCCGATTTGGAAAGGTCGGGAATACGGAAAAAGCCACTGTAGACAACGCACTCTTAGCTGAATTGACTGCCCCCGTGGCGGCCGATCTTGACTCGTTTGACCGTCGCCTTTCGGACATCCTGCGCGGCGACTCACCCCTGATTACCTCTATCGCCCGGCATCTCTTGCGTAGTCGGGGCAAACGAATGCGGCCGACTTTCCTCTTCTTGTCTTCCCGCGCCGCCGGTAACTATACCGAGCATTCGGTCGACGCCTCTCTGTCGATCGAGCTGATCCACACTGCGACGCTACTCCACGACGACGTCGTCGAT
>JBGAWZ010000237.1:0-3996 GCA_044227335.1 Candidatus Zixiibacteriota bacterium
TCCCTCCGATCAGGTGTACAAACTACGCCTTGCGCTGGCTTCACAGGGAATGCCGAAAGCCGGCAATGTCGGGTACTCGATTTTCGACCAGAACAATCTGGGGATGACCGATTTCCTACAGAATCTGAATTTCAGGCGGGCACTTGAGGGAGAACTCACTAAGACTATTATGCAACTGAGCGAGGTGCAGGCCGCGCGGGTTCATATTGTAATTCCCAAAGACCGCCTGTTCAAAGAAGATAAGAAAGAACCGACCGCGTCGGTCGTGCTCAAACTGCGGAATCGGGCCGGACTTGGAAAAGCCCAACTGGCTGGCATTTCGCATCTGGTGGCCGCGTCAGTTGAAGGACTCAAGCCGCAAAATATCAGCATCATAGATTACGACGGCAATTTACTTTCCGGCGGGCAGGATAGTGATCAACTTGCAGGATTGTCGAACTCACAGCTTGAAGTCCGCCAGACTGTCGAATCATATTTGCAGGAGAAAGCGCAGTCGATGCTCGACGGCGTTCTTGGGTCGGGGAAAGCCCTGGTGCGTGTCACTGCCGATCTGAATTTTCAACAACTAGAGCGGACCTCCGAAGAGTATGACCCCGACAAGGCGTCGGTTCGAAGCGAAGAACGCACGACCAACAGCAGTTCAAACTCCGACAAGACCGCCGACACCGGCGAAAACAAGCAAGAAGAAAATTCACAAACGGTTGTCACCAACTACGAGTTGAACAAGACTGTCGAGCACATTGTCAACGCAGTTGGGACAATTCAGCGCCTCTCTGTTGCAGTTACGGTAGACGGCACTTATCAAACGCCCAAAGAAGGCGCCGGCGATGGAACCGGTGAAAAGGTGTACCAGCCGCGCTCGCAGGAAGAACTGGACCGACTGGCAGGGATTGTCAAAAACGCCGTTGGATTTGATACCCAGCGCAACGACCAGATTGAGCTGATAAATGTGCCGTTTGACCGCGAACAAGTCGAGGTCGACCGGCAGGCGCTCGATACGATGTACCAGCGCGAAATGTACTGGGAGGTCGGCAAGAAGGTCGGCGTTGTCGTTCTCATCATTCTGGCTTTCCTCTATCTGAAACGTAAATCAAAGAAATTGTTTGCGGCACTTGGCACGATGCTGGCTCCCGTCGGTCACACCGGTGCGAGATCTCAGCATCCCAATGTGTTGGTAGAAGACGAAACGGCCCAGCCGCTTACAGTCCGCCAGCCGCGACTGGTTGACCAGATGCAGGCGACCGCCAAGGAAAAACCCGAAGAGATCGCCAAGGTCATCAAGACCATGATGATAGAGTAGGTACGCGATGGATTACGAAAACCTGACAAATCAGCAAAAAGCGGCCATCGCCCTGATCGCGTTCGGGCCGGAAGTGTCATCGCTCGTTCTGAAAGGAATGCGCGAAGAAGAGCTGGAGAAGATCACAGTCGAGATCGCTAATTTGCGTGATGTCCCCTCCGATATCGAGGCGAAAGTCATCGAGGAGTGCCACCAGATATTTATCGCGCGGCAGTATGTCTCGCAGGGTGGTATCGACTTTGCTCATGAGATTCTGGAACGGGCCGTCGGTCACAACCGCGCCAAGGATATCATGAATCGCCTGGAGTCGTCGTTCCATTCAAAGGGATTCTCGCTCCTTAAAGATATCGATCCAAAGCAACTGGCCGGCTTTTTCCAAAATGAACATCCCCAGACCACAGCGCTGATATTAACTCAACTCCTGCCGCAACAGGCGGCCTCGGTGCTGTCTGAACTTGGCCCGGAACTCCAGGCCGAAGTTGCACTTCGAGTAGCGATGATGGAAAAGATCTCGCCGGAAGTTCTCAAAGAAATTGAATCTACACTCGAAGACCAATTTGGCCAGGCGGCAACCCGTGATATGTCGGTCTCCGGCGGCGCCAAGGCAATCGCCGAGATTCTCAATTTGATCGAGTCGTCGGCTGAGAAAAATATCCTGCAGTCGCTTGAAGCTGAAAATCCCGATTTGGCGGCCGAAGTCAAGAATATGATGTTTGTCTTTGACGATATCATCCTGCTTGACGACCGCTCGATCCAGCGTCTGCTCAAGGAAGTAGAAACCAAGGACCTGTCAGTGGCGCTCAAAGCGACCAACGAGGATGTCAAAGGCAAGATCTTCAAGAACGTATCGGAACGTGTGGCGTCGATGATCAAAGAAGAGATGGAATTCATGGGGCCGACGAGACTTTCCGATGTCGAGGCGGCGCAAGGGCGAATTGTCGAGGCTATTCGCCGACTCGAAGAAGAGGGCCAGGTGTTCATCTCCGGCCGTGGCGGCAAAGAGGATGTCATTGTCTAATATTGTCCGCAACGCCCGGGTGGCTCCGGCGGTGTTTATCGGTGAGCATCAACTCGATGCCCAGGCAGAAGCCTCAGCCGAGAAAGTACTTGCCCGAGTATTTCCCAAAGTTGAGTACATGACCGCTCCCACTGGGGCAAAACTCATCTCTGTGCTGGAAGTGGGGCGCTTTGTTGAGGTCCTGGACCAGCAAAGGGAAGAGGCCAGAAGTGCTGGATACGAAGCGGGGCGCAAGTCAGGGTACGAGACCGGAAAAGAAGAGGCCCGTCGTGTATTACAGCAATTCGACAAAGCAATAGCCGATGCGGTGAAGTCGCGTGAGGTCGTACTTGAAGAAGCCAAGCAGAAGATTCTGGAACTTGTCACCAAAATCAGTCGAAAAGTCACCTTTGACGCCATCGAAGCCGATCGCGAAAAGACAGCTGAGATGATCGCCGGGATTGTTAATAAGCTCAATGATCGTTCGAGGTTGAAAGTGCTGGTACACCCGGACTTTTTGCCGGTAGTCGAGCAGAACATTCAACAGTACCTGACCGGCACAGCGATGATCAAAGAGCTGACAATCGAAGCCGATCCGCGAGTCCGACAGGGAGGATGTTTCATCCAGACACCGTCGGGCGACATCGACGCCCGTCTGGAATCGCAGTTTGAAATTGTCGAAACGGCGATGCTGGCAGGTGAAAACACCAAATGAGCGCGATTGCCTATGACATGTATGCCGACCGGATCGACCGAGCCAACACGATCAAACATTTCGGAAAAGTAACGCAGGTAATCGGGCTGGTCGTCGAATCGGCGGGACCGTCGATTCCTATCGGCCGGCATTGTACTATTGAAAACGCCGATGACGGGTCATTGATACGGGCGGAAGTTGTCGGTTTTCGGAGCGATCATTTACTTCTCATGCCATTCGGGCCAATGACTGGTATTCATCCCGGAGCGATAGTAACCTCCACTGCTGATCAACTCCGCATTCCGGTCGGTGAGGGCCTCATCGGGCGGATTCTCGGCGGACTCGGACAACCGCTTGATGATCGGGGACCGATAATTGCCACTTCTACAAGGGGAATCAATGGCACAGTCATCCCTGCACTTCAGCGCCGACGTATCACTGAGCCAGTTCGCACCGGAATCAAGGCGATCGATTTGCTGGCCGCAGTCGGCAAGGGACAAAGGCTTGGCATTTTCGCCGGATCAGGAGTTGGCAAATCAGTCATGCTTGGCATGATTGCAAGGGGATCGTCGGCTGATGTCAACGTGATTGCACTGGTCGGCGAGCGCGGCCGCGAAGTGCGCGAGTTTATCGAGGAAGACCTGGGGCCGGAAGGTCTCAAGCGGTCGGTAGTGGTGGCTGTTAGTTCCGATCAGCCGGCGATTGTGCGAATCAAAGGAGCGATGGTCGCCACAACGATTGCCGAGTATTTCCGCGACCAGGGCAAAGATGTCATGCTCCTGATGGACTCAGTCACACGCATCGCCATGGCCCAGCGCGAAATTGGACTCGCCGCCGGTGAACCACCCGCGACCAAGGGGTACCCGCCGTCGGTCTACGCCCTCCTGCCGACTCTTTTGGAACGAGCCGGGAGCAGTCACCGTGGTTCGATTACCGGGCTGTATACCGTCTTAGTTGAAGGGGATGATTTTAATGAGCCGATCTCCGACGCGGTCCGGTCGATTC
>JBGAWZ010000238.1:0-3985 GCA_044227335.1 Candidatus Zixiibacteriota bacterium
CAGTCGGAACCGCATGTCTGCGCCGCGTCGAACAAAGCGCTCGTTACTTGGATCGATAGCCGCCCGCTCGCCGGAATTGCCGGCCAGCGAATTTACGCACGATTCGGCGGACCCTCAGGCCTTTTTACAACGAGTGAATTCTGCATCTCCGATACTTCGCAGGCGGCTGTGAAGAGTCAACCGCACTGCGCGATGGCACTCTCCGGCCGAGCACTGGTGACCTGGCTTGATAAGCGCAGCGGCATTTTGCAAGTATGGGGGAGATGGTTGGGTACAACCGGCGCGCTCGACGGCGCTGAGTTCCAAATCTCTAATTCGATTTCAGATCTGCAAAATGATCGCTTGATGGCTTCATGCGACACGCTTGGCCGGTTCTTTGTCACTTGGCTAGACCGCAGTGGAGCGACGCCGACAGTGAAATGCCGCTGGTACAACGCCGATAAATCCGCGGGTGGAAATTGGTCATGGGCGCCGTCGATAGGTGTAAAGATTGAAACGATGTCGGCGACGAATTTGCCTGCCGGAAATATCGCCATCCTGTGGACCGGACTTGATGTCAACAATCGCCGAATGTATATGGCGGTCATCACTCCGGCGGGTGGTGTTTCGCGCCAGCTGTTTGATCTTGCCGATTCACCGTTTGCTCTGCCCGAAGAACCCACGATTTCCGTGGCATCAAACGGATATGTCAGCACTGGCTGGATCGACTCGCGCAGTGGCAAAAGGCAGGTGGTCTACCAACTGTATGATCCGGCGCTGGTGGCAATCAATAGTAACGCGCCGGTTTCGAGTGTTTCGCCGGAGTTCATGACTCAGCCGGTCACACATACGAGCCGTGGGCGCGCCTGGTTTGCCTGGGTGGATCCGCGAGCCGACGGCCTGCAGGTGTACGCTTCGAATTTGATTTACTTGCCCACTGATGTTGACGATCCGAATGATGCGTTGCCGAGAAATTATTCACTGGAGCAAAATTACCCCAATCCGTTCAATCCGTCGACAACGATAGAATTCTCATTGCCAAAAGCCTCGACCGTATCCTTTGAGATTTTCAATCTCCTTGGGCAATCAGTTTCGACTTTGGCAGAGGCTGGGCAATATCCAGCCGGGAGCCACAAGTTAGTTTGGGATGGTCGTGATGCTACCGGGGCAACTGTCGCCAGCGGAGTGTACTTCTACCGGTTGACGACCGACGAATTCACACAACAGAAGAAGATGGTATTATTAAAGTAGTCGAGGATTTCGGAAGTCTTTGTAGGTCAGCCTCCTCGCGAGGCTGACATTCGTTTTGCCACAAGACAAAGAGTCAGGGTCACAAGGACCCTGACCTACCAAGAGAAACAAGATTTTCGCAGGTCACTCGCGTCTTCGCGGGTGACATTTTTTGTGGGGAACGTGTCAACACCGGTCCGCCGCCGGCGGACGGGATTGGCCTACCGGAATTTTGTTCTATCTCGGATAAAACAGCGCGCCGGTATCCTGCAAAAAGTGCGCGATAATCCCCGGCCAGATCGAGCCGGTGCGGATGTACAAAATCGAAAACATAGCGCCGTAGACGGTAATCACAATAAATCCCGGCAAGCCCTGATAAGCATGGCAGGCGCCAAAGGCGATCGCCGAAACTATAGTCACCACCACCCAGCCCTGTAGCTTTCCGACCAATCGCAGGCGAGTCATCAAGTATCCGCGAAACATTGACTCTTCACAAAATCCAGCGGTCGCGGATACCGCCACCCAGACAACTTTTCCAAACGGATCCAGCGGAATCAGAAGGCCGATCTCGCCGGGCATCGGATGTCCGATCTGCCCCAAAAACCAGGCCAATCCGGAAAGAATTAGATTCGAGACCAGCAAGAATGTCACTGCCCAAGCCAGGTGCATCGGTCGGAACTTGGTGAATCCAAGGCCAGTTAGTCCGGTCTTTTCGACCCAAGTCGATCCGAAAATCAAAAGAAATACGCCCCACTGGAAGACAATGGTGACCAAGAGAAGCATGAGCAGGACAGCCTGATCGAGGTCCTTGAGCAGTTTGAGCGGGTCCTCGCCGATGCCAATCAGCGACATCCCCGGGTACCCCAGAATCAAGAACGCAAGCGAGAAGAATGTGAAAAAGTGAACTTTGAAATTGGCATTCCCCGATTCGAGCCGAAACTGGTCGAACTTGGGGATTTGAGGATTATCACTTACAGGCAGGGGAGAGGCGAGGTGATTGGCGGGAGTATCACTCACGATCACCTCAGGCGGCGGTTTGGGGCTTGGGGCGGGTCAGTCCGCGGCCGATCAGCGCCGCGCCGATGATGATCAGCACTACCGGCCAGGAGTCTTCCACGGACGGAATGATCTCCTGAAATACCATCAAGAGATAAATTCCCAACCCCAGGTAAATCAGGCCGCTTACCAGCGGACGTCGTTGCTGTCTATCGACTTTGCCTGCCATCTGTATTGCCTTTCGCGCTCGTTGCGGGGCGACTTTAATTCCGCCCTTCATCTAAATATACGCAAAACGGGTGCTGAAAGTCTCATAAGATATATCGGCATTCCCGCTTTTTCTTCCAAGTGAATCACATGATCCAGTCCCTTCCACAAAGCTCTAAGCTGGTGTGAACCGGAAGGTGTCGACAGCCGAAGCTTGGCCGCCTTGCTTGCTCTCAAAACAACCGCCGGGGGAAATCGGCACTGAGAACGAAAACGGGAGCAGGTCATGAAAGCACGCAGAAAGAACAGAATTCTCTATTGTAGTTGGCTGACTGAAAACCGCCGGGTCGATAAAGAACGGAATGTCGAGGCAATTCCCGAGTCCTTCATTGATTTCGAATCACTCGATCAATTCGACCCCGACGAATTGGAGCGGCTGGTCTTACAGCGGCAAGGAGAGGAGGTAGCCGAACGGATCAATATCGCCGTGCAGTCCGCGGCCGCCCAACTGAGCGAAAACGAGCGGGAGTTTCTCGCCCGATTTTACAACATGGGGGAGAGTTACCGCCAGATGTCGGAAAAAAGCGGGCGAACGATTCACTCGCTTGAATCACTGCACAAGAGAGCCAAACGAAAACTCCGCAAATTGCTGGCCAAGTTTGTTCGTGAAGAATTTGGAGTTATAGCAAGTACCGCTCTCAACTGCCCGATTTGTCTGTCAACCGATCGGCCGGAGATAGACCGGCTACTAGCGGAACATCAAACCTCGAATACCTGGCGCAAAGAGCTTAGACAATTGCGGGAGAAATACGGCCTTGTCGCAGTCACGCCGCAAACAATCATTGGTCATCAGAAGTACCATTCATAGAAAGGGGACATCATGCCGGAAAAAAACACTGTTACCCGAAAGACGCGGGGGGAGCATTGCTTGAATATCCATGTCTCGCCCGAAATGAAAGCCCAGATTCAGGCGTTGGCGGAAAAATACGACCGGACCAGCGCGGATATGGTTCGTGCAGTTCTCCGAATCGGTATTCCTATGATGGAAGGACTGTCGGAAGCTGAAGAAATCATGGTGAAAGAGTATGTAGAGTTATTTCGGAGAATGCGACGAGTGAAATCGCTGAAGGATATTTGAGCGCACATTCAAGTAGGCTGGGTTGACAAGCCTCGCTGGCGCGGGGCGTGGGCTACCCGACAATGGTCGTGTACTTGGCGAAACGAGAAGTCGGGTAGTCAGCGTTCTCCGCTCTTGCGGAGAACTTGCCAACCCGACCTACGGCTACCCTACAAAGATGAACCTGCCAAAAACAGCTTGAACGGGTGTAGCAAACCCGGTATACTCCGCCAACTTAACGGACATAAGGAACAATGTTCTCCAAACAGCGTACCATAGCCCGCCCCATCTCGTTGTCCGGCATCGGATTGCATACCGGTAACCCGTGCCATCTGACTTTTCGCCCGGCCCAGCCGGACGCGGGGATCAAGTTTGTCCGGGTCGATCTTCCCGGCTCGCCGGGTGTGATGGCCGATATTGACCATGTCGTGGATATCTCCCGCGGCACGACGCTTC
>JBGAWZ010000239.1:0-3975 GCA_044227335.1 Candidatus Zixiibacteriota bacterium
ACCTTTAACCCGTCGATTTCCTACCACGTAGCAGACGGTCCCTTGAGGGCGTACCACACGCGATACGTTGTCAATGGATCTCTTGTAATCGTCATAAAATGAAACGACATCCTCGACTCGTCGGGCATCCTGATTTCGAATTTCGCGAATAGCTAAATCGAGACAGTCGATTCCGAAGTCTAGTTTTCTAAGATTTCTCATCCCACCCATTAACAAATTATCGAGACGCTCGGCGTTCCCGAAACCGAGCCACTGACTTGAAAGTCTCGAAAACTGGCCGTAAGCAACTGTTGTTTGAGAGTCCCCGTACGGAGGAGATGATACAACGATATCTACTGCTCCGGGACGCACAATCTCTTCCGGAATGTGATCTACAGAGTTGAAATCGAAGACGCGCGAAATTGCATCACCCTTCTTTTCTTGCATGTACATTTCTAGGCCCGTTCGACACTTTCTCAACTTCGCCTGCAAAAGCCTGAAGACGTCGGGATTGTGAGTGGCTCTACTTTTTTCGGTCATCCGAAACAGCTTGAATTCGCCGTTTCTTGTCCAAGAGGCATCCCTAACTGTCTCGCTGAATGGTACCATAAAGAAGTTGCGAACATTGTCATCGGAAATATCAAATATGAACTTTCTAACTGTAGCTAGACGAAATTGGATCTCCGGTGCAAACCAGAAATCGATATTGCGAAAGTTTGGAGCTTCAACCTGCCGTTCACGTTCAATTCCAAAATCTCGATTAAATACCATCTCGTCGAATTGATTAATCACCCTGTCGAGCCGTGGAAGATCTATTGGGGTAGTCTTTGCGATTGATATTAGTCTTGCCAGCGGATTGAGATCGGTACCAATAGCGTCTATTCCCCGCAAATTAGCCTCAACGAGAGACGTCCCAGAACCACAATAAGGGTCAAACAAGAGTTTGGCGTCTGGACAATGACGGTCAATGAGTTCGCCTGCTATTTGGGGAATCATTATAGCAGGATAGCTATGAAAGCAATGGGTATATCCCTTTGTATCAGCCCCGCGAAAATCCCACATTGTGTCTGTATAGACTGCGCCCACTTGTACTCCGTTACACAATCACTTCTGCTAATGTCTACTTACCTATAGGTAGGTGCAAATATAAGCAATTTGAAGTAGTATTTCAATACCTATGGGCAAGAATGTGACGTCAATCGATCAATATGTGATAGACGCAGTCAGACGAAAGCGGCTTGCAGCCGGCCTGTCGCAGGCCGAGCTGGCTGCCATTCTCAGTGTGTCTCCGGGGTTTATTGGCAAGGTGGAAAGCCCTAGGAATTCGGCCAAATACAACTTGGGACACATCAACATCATAAGCTTGTACTTCAATTGTAGTCCGCAAACTCTTTTACCCAAGAAACCCATCAATGTCAGCCGAAAGAAGTAAGATCATTAAGGAGTTCAAGAGAATTCGGGCACTCGGCTTCGTTCCAGCAACGAGAACGGGCGATACTGCTATAGGCAAGACATTTGAAGATCATTTGGGAGTCACGGAAAATAACTTGAAGGACCCAGATTTTAGGGGATTTGAAGTAAAGAGCCAGCGGGATTTGACGGAGTCCAAAATCACTCTCTTTACGAAGTCCCCCACCTTTCCGAAGGGTGCAAATACAATCCTTCGCCAGAACTATGGCTCACCTGACTCGGAATTTCCTCGAATCAAAGTTCTGCATACGTCTTGCTATGCAAATCGATTCAATACGCATTCAAGCGGATTCGGCTTCCGCCTATTTCCCAACGATGTAGAATCAAGGCTTGAGCTTCAGATTAGGAGACTCAAAGATTCAATGATACTTCCCGATCAGATTCATTGGGATTATGATCGCCTCCGCGCCGTCACAGCTCGAAAACTGGATAACCTATTCATCGTCTACGCTGATGTACGCAAGGAAGAAGCAAAACAGTATTTTCATTTTACTCGGTCAATGATATTTCTCGGTTTCAAATTTGAAAGTTTTCTAGATATTCTTCGCGAAGGAAAGGTGATGTTTGATACTCGCATCGGTGCCTATAAGACGCCAGGATCGAAGAGCTTCGGGAAGACTCATGATCATGGCAGTGGGTTTCGCGTTGACAGAACTTCGCTCGAATTGCTGTATTCTCAGAAGATCGAAATCGCGTAAACTGCGATTGGATTACAAATTCCATACATCTTCTCCCCTCTTCCCGACCTCGCCCGCAAGGGTATGAACAAACACGATCCCACTCTCGCTCACACGCGGCCGAAAGGCCACACCCTGCTAAACATTTTATTTTGCACAAACGAACCCAATTTGTGCCGCGTCGCGTCACACCCCAACCGTCTGGCTCCGAGCGTCTTACGCACGCGCCGCGCCGGCCTAGGCACACACACTCGAACCCAAAACCAAACCCAATTATCGGCGCATCAAAGCCATTTTTGGTCACATCAAACCCGATTATTGGCTGTCAGAATGGAAGAGAAGATGGGTTCCCGCTTTCGCGGGAATGACAGACGGGAGCAAAATCCTGAAGAGAGATTGCGACACTTCGCTCGCAATGACGAGAGCGGTGATGTAAAACGAAGCCAAAGACAAAAACAACGCGCCGTGGGCCCTAGGCCGTGGCCCCGTCACGCGCTTTGCTGGAAAACAACATGTGCAAAAGCAAAAAGACAATCGCGCAGGTGATCGCCGAGTCGGCGATATTGAATGTCCAGAACCGGTCGAGCTGGTAAAAGGGCAAATTGATATCCGGAATATCGATATCGATAAAATCGACAACTTTGCCGAGTCGTATCCGGTCGATCAGATTCCCCACTGCCCCGCCCAAGATGCAGGCCAGCGGCCAGGCGGTTGCCCGGTCGGTGCGGTATTTCCAGAGGTAATATCCCAAGAACGGGAGGATCAGCAGCGCAACGATCGTGTAGTAGGTGGTCGAGCCGAACTGGGTGCCCATCGCGCCGCCCTCGTTGTAGACCAGCGAAAAGCGGATCGCGGAGCCAATGACGTTGATCGGCGGACTATCGGACAGCGCCCCCACCGCCCATACTTTGGTGACTTGATCTAAAATTGCGATCAGCAGAATTGCGATGATCGGTATCACAATGTGCGAGCGACGGCTATCGTCCAGACTTTTTGTCCTCTTCGGCCGATTTGCAGGCTATACACAAACGAGCGTGCGGGACCGCCTCAAGGCGCGCCGCGCCGATCATCTTGCCACAGGTCTGGCAAAGACCAAAGGAGCCGTCTTTGATGCGCTTCAGCGCCTGATCTATATGATACAGCAGTCTGCCGGATTTGGAAGCCATGGCAAAGGCCATCTCGCGATCCATCGTGTCGGTTCCCTGATCGGCCATGTGGTACGAGTACGAAGACAAATCACCGGCCGCCTCTTTTGGCGAGGATCCAAATGTGTCACCGACAATACCCATCTCGTCGAGCATCTCTTTCTTTTTCTGCAAAAGAAGGGTCTCGTATTTCTTCAGGTCGGTTTCCTTCAGTTCGGACTTGGCCATCAGATACTCCGATCTATACTTTGGCGACAGCTATCGTTGCCTTCTCGCCGTTGATGTTCCATTCCATGCCGCTATCGGCTGATACCTTCTCTGTAAACTCCAGCCGCTGGGCTAAAGTTTCATCTTTAATAAACGTCTCGTACCGCGTAGCGGCGGCTTTTAACTTATCGGTCGATGCTACCCGGACTGTAATCCGGTCGGTTACTTCAAAGCCCGAGGTCTTGCGCATGTTCTGTATCTTGTTGACCATCTCACGCGCGAACCCTTCGTCGATCAAATCGGGCGTCAATTGTGTGACAATCGCCACCGCCAAGGGACCGTCGAACTCGACCGCGAACCCGTCGCGCTGTTTGGCGACAATCTCAACATCTTCTTTTGTCAAAGTCAGCGGTGTACCGGGGGAATCGACCTCTATCTTGCCAGCCTGGGCCAGTTCGCTAATCCGGGACGATTCCAGTCCAGAAACACACGCCGCC
>JBGAWZ010000240.1:0-3975 GCA_044227335.1 Candidatus Zixiibacteriota bacterium
AACATGAAAGACATGATCACAGTATTGGAAGGCGTTGCAAAACAAGGCCGTCCGCTCTTGATCATCGCTGAAGATGTTGAGGGTGAAGCGCTTGCGACTCTCGTCGTGAACAAGCTCCGTGGCACGCTCCACGTTTGCGCCGTTAAAGCTCCTGGCTTTGGCGATCGTCGCAAGGCGATGCTCGAAGACATCGCAATTCTGACCGGTGGCAAAGTCATCAGCGAAGAGCTTGGTTTCAAGCTTGAGAACGCAGTGATTGGCGATCTGGGCCGCGCGAAGAAAGTCACGATCGACAAGGACAACACGACGATCGTTGAAGGCAACGGCGACAAGGCGGCGATCAAGGCCCGTATCGGCCAGATTCGCAAGCAGGTCGAAGACACGACCTCTGATTACGACCGCGAGAAACTGCAGGAACGTTTGGCCAAGCTGGCCGGCGGTGTGGCGGTGATCAATGTCGGTGCCGCGACCGAAACCGAAATGAAAGAAAAGAAGGCCCGCGTGGAAGATGCTTTGCATGCGACCCGTGCGGCCGTCGAAGAAGGTATCGTGCCGGGTGGCGGCGTGGCTCTCCTGCGCACCATCAAGGCGCTTGATGCTATCAAGGCCGACGAAGAGGCGATGGTGGGCGTGAAGATTGTTCGTCGCGCTATCGAAGAGCCGATACGCCAGATCTCGTTCAACGCCGGCGTTGAAGGTTCCATCGTCATCAACAAGGTGTACGCGGAGACCGGTTCGTTTGGGTACAACGCTCTGACGAATGTCTACGAAGACCTGATGAAGGCGGGCGTGATCGATCCGACCAAGGTGACCCGCACCGCGCTTGAAAACGCGGCGTCGATTGCCGGACTTCTTCTGACGACTGAGGCAGTGATTGCCGATAAGCCGGATGATAAGAAGCAGATGCCGCAGATGCCGGGTGGCGGCGGCATGGGAGATATGTACTAAGTCGATTTGACGTAGGTCGGGTTGCGCCGTCTCGTGTTTGCGAGACAAGCTACCCGACATGCTTCTCGAAAGAAAGTGCCGTCAGGTGCCCTCACCTGACGGCTTTTGTTTTGCCCGCCGCGTTTTTTTTCATAGGTCACTCGCGTTTTCGCGGGTGACACACTGGCTGAGGCGAGAAATGTCAACCCCGATCCGCCATAGGCGGACGGGATCGACCTACGAAGAAGACGATGTCGGGTTTCTCTGCGCGCCGTGCGGCGCGCTCTCGGAACGCCGACCTACGAGGATTAAAAGGAGGCAGGCACGATGTCTGCCGCCCACGAGAAACGCTACTCAATCCCCGTGGACGGAAGTGTTCGGACTACGAAGAGAGATACTACATCTTCACCAACTCTACGCGGCGATTGTTGGCTTTTCCCTCGGGTGTAGTGTTGGCGTCGATCGGCTTTGACTCCCCGTGCCCCTTCGCCTCTAAGCGCCCGGCGTCGACTTTGTAGTTGTCGATGAAATGTTGGCGAACCGCCTCAGCGCGCTTCTGTGACAGGGTCAGGTTAGAGGCGTCGTTACCATCGGAATCAGTGTGTCCCTCGATAGTCAGTTTCAACAATGGGTCATCGGTGAGCATTTGGCCGATATCGGCAAGCGTCTTGTACGACTCGCCTTTGATCGCCGCCGAGTTGACATCAAAGTAAATGCCGTGAGTGACGATTTTTCCCGAATCGTCAAGCTGTTCGCGCATGGTTTTGCCGCCCTCGGCAAAGCGGAAATTGCGGAAGAACAGTTTCTCGTTATCCAGATCCGCGGATTGGGCGGCAAATGCTATGGCAAAATTGGCGGGAGTGAACTTAGGTGTCTTTGGGGCATTGACAAGTCTCTCGTTGTCGACATAACACTTGATCGAGCTTTTGGTGACCATGATGCGGATTTGATGCACACCGTTTGCAAAGGATGCCGGAATCATCTTGTTCGATATTTCCACCCACGTATCCTGTTCATTATACCCGTAGAAGAATGCTGTGCTGTTACTGTATAGTTTGAAATTGCCCACCATACTGCCGTTTGCGTCAAGCCAGTAAAACTCCAATGAGTATGCCGATTCATAGGTGGACGTTCGGTTGAGAAACTCAAACTCTATTGTATATTTCTCCGGAAGCTGATTGACGTTTATCTTCGGGCTTATTTGACCGCTTGTCGATGCCATGATCAAGGCTTCGGTGCCCACTTTTGCGATTTCGAAGACACCTGTCTTAAGCGACCATCGTGATGGGAACTCTCCTATTTCTTCTCGCGATAGATCGTCGTAGAACAGCACTCGCTGACCGGGGACGAAATCAAACTTGGTGAATAGTTGAAATTGGTCGCCGGCCGGTTTGGTCGAATCAGTCGCGGCTGGCGCGTCTTTCTCTGCGGGTGTTTCAGATGTCGCCGGCGGCTCTTCCTTTTTGGGAACGGCGATTTTCTTTTCGGCTTCTTTTTTTACTTTGTCTTTGAGTTTGCCGAATTGTGCGGAAGTTGGTTGGAATGTCGCGCACAGGGTACAGAGGCATACGAGGGCGAAGGTGAAGAGGCGATTTGTCGTATTGTTCTTCATTTTCAATCCTTATTGACTGGTTCGGTGGTTCATTGTGCGGCGGAAGTATCCGGCGCCCAACTGGCCGTGATGGTTGGCCACGAGAAAGTGTGGATGAGGTCCTCAGCACCCGTATCGTTCGCGGGGTTTTGCGAACAACATTCATTACAGGTGCGTGAACTGCCGATCAGGTCCCATTGATTGTTCATGTTTATGTAAATATACCCCGGAAGGGCATCATACAGACAAAATGGGATCTGAAATGCAAGAGCGTTGTCGATTGGCTCGCTACCGTCGGAGTATGAAATATGCTCGTTCATTCCCTCGTTTTCGGCCGCGGCGATATGCAGGCGGAACTGCTTGTTGGCTTGTGTTACATATCCGGTCATCAGGAAACCATCTATAATTTGCTCCCACAATCCCGGGATATAATGCGAGCCGCTCCAGTCCCAATATTCATAGTACCCGGGGTCGCCAGCATGAAAGTATTCAGCATGTCCGGTCGCCGATGCGAGACCGAATGAGTTGTCCATCCCGGCAAAAATCGTTGAGTAGAACTTTGGCGTCTCATGAGGTTTGTCTCGGAAGGGGTGAATATCGGCCCGCAGGCGGGCGTCGATGACGATTTTCCCTTCAAGCGATTCAAAGTCATCCTGTTTATAAGTGAAAATGCCGTGCCATTCGGTGATGTTAACGACATTACTCTTGCGTTTAATGCTCGACGACGGACCGGTGAGGCCGTCGACCTCGACATGCACCGGCCCGACTGAACCGGCGCCGGTATTGGGAATGAAACAGAAGATGATCTGAGGTTGCCAGTCGTAGACAAGCATATCGGTACCGCCGACAATTACGCGTCTTTTGTTAGGCCCTGGATCGGTGCCAAACATGCCAGTAATGTAGAGCGTGTCGAAACTTTCCACGATTGCCATAGCCCGGATGCTCGGTGCAAGCAGGCCGAAATTGCCTTGGAGGTGCCGGACCATCAGCCTTGAGGCGTCTACTGGATCATAATCCCAAGAACGGTTCTTCAAGTCCTGCCAGACGGGATCAATGTCAAACGGCCGTTGAGGCGGGCTTTCTTTTGGAGTGAGTGTTGAAGCATTTGACCCGAGCAGACGGTCGAACATAAATTCGGCTGACTTAACAGTATAAGGATACCGAGTGGACCGCGACCAACCACAGAAGGCCGCCGCCCCCGCCGTTAGAAAACCGTTTCGCAACGATGGAATACTATCAGTTAGACAGGCGCTTATCCAAATAAGGCTATTGGGAACGAATGTCATGTATTGAGCGACAAATCGTCCGGTGAATGCAAAGCGCCAATGATTGCCACATGCTCCGCCGGGTAACTTGTCGTAGCAGTACATATATACCAGCTCATTGCGGTTCAGCTGAGAGCGGAACAACGTGTCGAAGGCGTATTCGAAAAACGTGTTGGTCCAGACGGCGAGGTG
>JBGAWZ010000241.1:0-3971 GCA_044227335.1 Candidatus Zixiibacteriota bacterium
CAATACCAGTACTTCCGGACTCTTCGCCGTCAACATGGTTTTCCGCTGGTGGTTTCTTTTCATGGGAGCGATGTTCAGTTTGGCTTTCAAACATCACTGCTCAACCGGATCATGTACCGTCAGCTATTGCGCGGCGCGGATACCATTACCGGCGTTGGCCAGAGCCTGATTTCCGAGGCACGACGTCAGGTGAGCGGACTTACTTCGCCAGCGGAAGTTATTCACGGCGGTGCGGCGGCCGCGTATTTCGCGGCGTTTGATCGGCCGGCTGAAATTCCCGAGCGGCCGTACATACTCTGTGTGGCACGGCTACATCCGGTGAAAGGGCATGACACACTGCTTAAAGCATTTCGTCTGGTCAAGGATCGCGACACGACAAATTGCCGTTTGGTGCTGGCGGGGGGCGGAGAATTGGAGTCGTCGATTCGGTCGCAAATCACTCAATTGAAACTCGAAAACGATGTTCAGGTTGCGGGTCCAGTCAAACTTGACGAACTGACCCGCCTCAACCGCAATTCAATATTTACCGTGCTCGCCTCACGAAGCGAGGGAGTACCGCTGACGATCATAGAGTCGTTCGCCACCGGCCGCACAGTTGTCGCGACCGATGTCGGCGGGGTAAGCGAAATTGTTCGCGACGGCGTAACCGGCCTTCTGACACCCAGCGGAAACGAACAAGTGCTGGCCGAAAAGATGCTCTGGCTTTTGACGCATCCGCAAGAAAGAACGCGGATGGAGGCCAGCGCGCGGCAATTGGTATCGAGCGGATTTACCTGGGAAGCCAACGCCTCCGCATATGCGGGCATGTACCGCAATCTGGCGAGCACAAAATGATGAGCGCTACCGCCAGGAAACACCGAGGGCGACTCCGCCTTCGCAAATTCCCGTATCCCTATAAAGCGGCGCTGACCATTTTGTCGGATCGTCACGGTATCCAGACCGAAGGTGAGTTCCGGCTTTTTCATCGCTTCTTGAATACTACGCAGGAAACGCCGAAAGGAAAAGGGCTGGGACTTGAGATCGGTGACACATTTTGGTTTTACGATGAACTAGGCAGATTTTCCTACTTTGACAAATATTCGAATCGGCCGTCAGATCAGGCGCCGGTCATTCGCGAATACTATGCCTCGGGGTATATCGACTGCCTTCACACCTGGGGGGATTTTACAAATGTCAAATTCGAGCGGAAATATGCGCATTGGGTAGTCGATGAATGCGCCGCTCATGGCCTCGCCTTGCCGATCTGGGTCAATCACGGCAATGTCAACAACACGCACAATATCAATCGGGGAGTGCCACATCACCAGGGCGCAAAGGATTCGTCGGATTCGTTTCATGTCGATTTGCTTTTCGCGGCCGGCCTGCGGGTGTTGTGGCGGTTTCTGACTCCCATCCTGGGACAGGATCGAAAGTTGTCTTTCGAGGAACATTTGTCTATCGGAGCAGAAGAATCCACCTCGCGGGCGTCGTTTGTTACCAAGCGAATTGCCAAGCGGACCGCGATGGGTGTCGACCGTATTACCGGCGGAATTCTCGGGGTGAATCTTGAGTATGCCGATAATCAATTTCTTGCCCCGGCTACTTTAGACAATGATCAGTGCGTGCACGAATTCCGGCGCTTTAATAATCATCCAGCTAATATCTGGCACGGTATGCATGTGCCCGATTTGCTACGGCAACTGCACGCGGGTGTGCTGGACCGGCTAGTCGCGTCAGGTGGTTACATGGTTGTGTATAACCATCTTGAATATGGCGATTTCTACCACCCCGATATCGTGGCATGCTTGCAGGAGTTGAAACGCCGCGAAGAACAGGGGGATTTGTGGGTCACAACCACTGCCAAATTGGTGCGGTTCAACCAGATATTTCACGGTCTGGAATGGAAAGAGCAAATTGTTGCCGATAATGAACTGATGATTACCATTTCGCCAACCAGGCTCGATTCTATATTCGGACCGACCACCGTAACCGAGCAGGACCTTGAGGGGATCTGCTTTGTTTTGCCGATTCATGCCGGCCGAGTATCATTTCGGCTTGGTGAAACGAAACTACCGTATGTCGTCTATGAGTCAGGGGCTGACGGAATCATAGCCGGTTTTCCAGTGCGCCGCCTGACATTCCCGGAATAGATCACAGCCATGCCTCTCAAGTCATTGATATGAATACCAAGTCTGAAAAAATCGAAGCGGGAGAAAACCCCCGAGACGAGTCGTTCAAAGCGGCGGCGGTTTTTTCAGGAGTGCGCTGGACCAGCGCCGGCCAGATCGCGCTCGAGTCAATCCGGGTTTTGGTTTCGGTGGTGCTGGCGCGACTATTGGCGCCGGCCGATTTTGGATTGGTGTCAATGGGTATGGTGGTGACCGGATTTTTGGTCGTCATTCAGTACCTGGGAACTTCGGGGGTGATCATCCAGCGAAAAGATCTTCCCGACCGGTTGCTCTCCAGCCTGTTTTGGCTCAATGCCGGATTTGGACTTGTACTTACAATCGGCTTGTTTGCGGCGGCCGATCCCTTGTCACTGTTATTTCACCGGACCGATGTTGCGCCGATTATCCGGGTACTCGGGGTGTCGTTTATCGTAACCGCCGTCGGGGCAGTGCCGAGCGCACTTCTCAATCGCCGGATGCAATTTGATATTATAGCCAAAGTGAGTTTTGTGGCCGCAATTTTCCAGGCGATCACCGGCGTTGGCATGGCCTACGCCGGATACGGTCCCTGGGCGCTGGTCATGTCCACGCTCGTATCATCGGTAGTCTCAAGTGTTGGCTACTGGACCATGACACGCTGGTTCCCCTCGTTTACGTTCGACTGGCCGGCTATCAAATCGCATGGCCGGATGATGACAAATCTCACCTTTGGTAATCTGGTCAGCTACATGGTGAACGACGCCGACAAATTTATCATTGGCCGGTGGTTGGGAGATGTGTCCTTGGGCTACTACACAATGGCCTCAAGGTTTTGCTTGTATCCACCGCATACGATTGTGCCGATTGTGACGCGCGTATTGTACCCGTCTTATTCTCGCCTGCAAGACGACGACGAAAGCATGCAGAGACTGATGCTCCGCGCCTCGGGCGGGATCGCGTTTATCACTTTGCCCCTTATGACAGGACTGGTGGTGCTCTCGGCGCCGTTTGTGCACGTGGTACTCAGCGACAAATGGCAGGCCGCGATTGAGCTAATGGCCTTTCTGGGGCCGATCGGCATTTTGCAGTCGATCTCGTCGGGCTCCAACGGCGTCATGCTGGCTAAAGACAAAACCCACTGGGTACTGTGGACATCGTCGATCAAAGGCGGCGCGACTATTCTGGCGCTGATGATCGGCATTCCGTGGGGTCTGCGCGGAGTGGCCATTGCCTATCTGGCGGTGTCAATTCCGTTGTCTATGATGTCGTATCTCGTCGCCGGGCGGCTAATCAACATGCCCTTCTGGAAACCGTATCTGGGACTTCGCCCGTATTTTGTGGGGTCGCTGGTCATGGCGGCAGTGGCTATCGGCGTCAAATTGGCATTTGAGCAATTGGGTCTCCCAATGTCGGCCCAGCTCGTGTGCGCCTCAATTGCCGGAGCAATCACGTATATCGCGATGATGCTCTGGCTGCGGCCCCCGGCGGTGCTTGATTTCATCAAGGTTTTGCCGACGGGCATTTCAAAGCTCCTCCCCACCAAAGTAGTGCAGAGTTTAGAGCGATAGATCTGAGTAAATCTGAGCGGCCGATGACCGATCCAAAGGAAAAAGCAAATTCTCTCACCCCGATTGTCACGATCGGTATGCCGGTGTACAACGGCCAGATGTATCTTGCCGAAACGATTGACTCGGTATTGGCGCAGACATTTACGGACTTTGAGCTGGTGATCTGCGACAATGCATCCACCGACGCGACCGGCGAGATTTGCAGAAAATACGCCGCCGTCGACAGCCGCATTCGGTATTTCCGTAACGAAACCAATATCGGCAGTGTGCTTAATCA
>JBGAWZ010000242.1:0-3963 GCA_044227335.1 Candidatus Zixiibacteriota bacterium
GAAATGGAGTCGAGGCCCCTCCCGGGATAACGCCCTTGAGTTTTTTGTCTCCCAGCATGCCGTTGCCGTATTGGGGGTCGAAAATCAGCTTCTTCAAACCGAAGCCAAGCTCGACTTCGTAATTGCCGGGGCGTTTTACGTGGCCCGACAAGCTGAACACTTTGGTGCCGGCTGATTTTTCAGTGCCGAGTTTGCGATACCACTCCGCGCCGTTGTTGATAATGTGCGGCACAGTGGCCAGGGTCTCAACGTTGTTCACGATTGTCGGGCAGGCGTACAACCCTTCAATAGCGGGAAACGGCGGCCGAATACGCGACATCCCACGTTCACCTTCGAGCGAATTAAGGAGCGCTGTTTCTTCGCCGCAGATGTATGCGCCGCCGCCGCTGTGGACGATTAAATCAAGATCGTACCCACTGCCGTAGATATTTTTGCCGACGTGTCCTTTGGCGTAGGCTTCTTTGGCGGCCGCTTCCATCCGGTCGATACTGTGATTGAACTCACCCCGAATATAGATAAACATCGTGTGACAGCCGATGGCGTATGCGGCTATCGCCATGCCTTCGATGGTGGCGTGCGGATCACGCTCCATGAGGACGCGATCTTTGCAAGTTCCGGGTTCTGATTCGTCGGCGTTGCAGACGAGATATCTCGGCTTGGGTGAACCCTTCGGCACGAATCCCCATTTGAGTCCGGTGGGGAATCCAGCGCCGCCGCGTCCGCGCAGTCCGGCGTTTTTGACTATCTCGGCGACTTTTTCAGGCGGGATTCCGGCAAGTACCTTGCGCCAGGCGGAATAGCCGCCGTGCTTTTCGTAGGTTTCGACGTGAATCTGCTCGGGGTCTTCGACATACTTGAACAGATGAAGTTTCTCGTTTTTGGCCGCTTCGGCCGCGTTGGTAATGACGGGTGAGTAAAAGCTCACTTTTTCGCCCTCAAATCGGCCAGAATACTGTCTACTTTCGCCGGGGTCAGATTCTCGTAGAAATCCTGATTGATCTGCATCATCGGCGCGGTGGCGCAGGAGCCGAGACACTCGACTGAAATAAGCGTGAACAGATTGTCCTTGGTAGTCTCCCCTTTTTTGATCTGGAGTTTCTGTTCCAGATACTCAACCAGACTATCGGCGCCCATGAGAGCACAGGAAATGTTGTGGCAGACTTGAATCAAATACTTGCCGACCGGCTCTTTGGGGAACATTGTATAGAACGTCGCCGCTTCGGCGATTTCGACATACGGGACGTTAATTACTTTTGAAATTTCGTGATAGACATCGTCATTGAGATGCCCCACTTGGCGATACGCTATAGTCAACGCCGGTAAAACCGCCGATTTGTGGTGCGGATATTTGGCCGCCCGTTCTTTCATCTCGCGTACTGATTCGGGGGTCAGAATCATCGGTCGACTTCTCCCAGTACGATGTCGATTGACCCGATCGCACAGACGACGTCGGACATCAGCCGTCCCTCGCACAGCGCCGGCAAACAGGCCAGATTGACAAACGACGGCGGCCGGACACGAATACGACGAGGTATGTTGGTTCCGTCGCCGGTGACGAAAAATCCAAGTTCACCCTTGGGGCCTTCAATTGCTTGATAGACCGAACCGAGCGGCGCTCTGAATCCTTCGGTGATCAATTTGAAGTGGAAAATCATCGATTCCATCTTGTGCAGGACATCTTCTTTGGGCGGCAGTACTATTCCCGGCAGATGAGCGCGATATGGACCGGACGGCATTCCTTCAAGTGACTGTCGAATGATGCGAAGAGACTGGCGAATTTCTTCGAGCCGAAGTTTATACCGGTCGTAGGCGTCGCCATGTTCGCCGATCGGAATTTCAAAGTCAAACTTTTCGTACCCCGAATATGGAAATGCCTTGCGCGTGTCGTGCTTGACACCCGATCCACGGAGCATCGGCCCGGTGAGCGACCAATTGATGGCGTCCTGGGCCGAAATCACCGCCACACCCTTAGTACGGCTGATGAAAATTTGGTTGTTGGTCAACAGTGTTTCGTATTCTTCGAGCCGCTGGGGAATAACCTTGAGAACTTTGCGCACTCGCTCTTCAAAATCAGACGGGAGGTCGTGCGCTAAACCGCCGATGCGAATGTACGAGGTCATCATCCGTTGGCCGCCGCAAGCTTCGTAAATGTCGATGATGAGTTCGCGTTCGCGAAATGCATAGAGCACCATCGACATCGCGCCCAAATCAAGGGCGTGGGTGCCGAGCCAGACCAGGTGCGAGGCGATGCGCGATAGTTCGGCCAAGCAAACACGAGCGTACTTTACTTTCTCGGGAACTTCGACATCCAGAAGTTTCTCAACCGCGAGGCAATACCCCAAATTGTTCGACATCGGCGCGAGATAATCCATCCGGTCAGTACATGGGAGCGCCTTGTAGTAGAGCTTGGATTCCATCGTCTTCTCGATACCGGTATGCAGATACCCGATCACAGGACGCGCCTTGATGACAGTCTCCCCTTCCACCTCAAGCTCGACCCGCAACACGCCGTGGGTGGAGGGATGCTGTGGCCCCATATTGATGTTCATCGTGCGATTTTCGCTCGTCACTTGATCACCTCGGGGGGAAGGTCCTTGTTGAAATTGAACTGCGGGACTTCGTAGGTCAGCGGGAAATCGCGCCGGAGGGGGAATCCTTCGAGGTCGTCGGGAGTCAATATCTTCGTTAGATCGGGATGCCCGATAAAGACGATTCCAAACAGGTCAAAGACCTCGCGCTCAAGCCAGTTGGCGCCGTTCCATAGCGGCGTGAGCGACGCAATCTCCGGCTTATCGGCCGGGAGGTGAGCTTTGAGAAAGAAACGACATCGATTGGAAATCGACACGAAGTTATATACTACCTCAAACCGACCCGAATCGGCCATCGGATGACCGAGCCAGTCAACACAGGTAATATCTGCGATCATTTTGACGTCGAGTTCCGGGGAATCCAAAAGTGATTCGCAGATCGGAAGGAGATAGAGCGGCCGGATGTAGAACGACAGTTGATCGCGGAAATTGTCATCGCGGACAATCGCCTCGCTAAAACGGGACGAGAGAAACTCTCTGACTTTGGTCTGCATGTCGGCCGTGCTAAGTTCCATTTTTCACAAGCGTCAGTTAAGTTTCGCGCCTTATCCTTACGGGGCTATCCCCTATGCAATTTTGGTTCCCCACTCTTCGTGACAGTCTTTAAGCGATTCTTTCATCACTTTTTCGTGGAGCTTGACAATCCCGTCGATCAATTGCTCGGGTCGTGGCGGACAACCGGGGACATACATATCCACCGGCACAATCCGGTCCACACCCTGCAGGATTGCGTAGTTGTTAAAGACGCCGCCGCACGACGCGCAGGCGCCCATCGAGATCACCCATTTCGGGTTCGGCATCTGATCGTACAGCGTGCGAAGGACCGGCGCCATTTTCATCGAGACTCGTCCGGCGACAATCATCAAATCTGCCTGACGCGGCGACGGCCGCATGACTTCCATTCCCAACCGTGAGAGGTCAAAGTGCGGCGAAAAGGTCGAGATCATCTCGATCGCGCAACAGGCCAACCCAAACCCAAACGGCCACATCGACCGCTTGCGCGACCAATTGACCATTTTGTCCAGTGTAGTCAGGATAATTGAATCTGGGATTTTTTCCTCTAACCCCATTTCAACGCTCCTCGGGAAAGTTCATAGACATATCCAATCAAGATAATCAGGACAAAAACCATCATCATCCAGAAACCGTACATGCCCAGATCGCGAGCAACCACCGCCCACGGAATCAAAAAGACCAGCTCTATATCAAAGAGCACAAACGAGATAGCTACCATGTAGAACTTGACCGGGACCCGCTCGCCGGTCGAGCCGACCGGGTCGACACCGCATTCGTAGGCTTGAAACTTCTTACCGAGGCGGGTCCGGCGACCGATGAGAATCGACAATCCCGACAAAAGGACAGCGATTCCGGCGGC
>JBGAWZ010000243.1:0-3944 GCA_044227335.1 Candidatus Zixiibacteriota bacterium
GTAGCGTACCCTTTCCCCCAAAACTCTTTCTCGCCAATCAGCAGACTGATGTCGCCGTGGCGATGACGAAAATTGATCGGGCCGATCTTGATATTCCCGATATGCTCCTGCGAATCGTTGGTGCATATCGCAAAAAAAGGCTCGTCGGATTTGCCGGCCATGCGACGCACAAAATCAGCGATTGTTTCGAGCGACTGCGGCGCGAATCGGGTCTCCAGGTACCGGTTGACCTCCGGATCGTTCATCCAGCGGTAGTACCGCTCAGTGACATCAGCTGGCCGTACTTCGCGAAGGTGTATTCGTTCGCCGGTAACTACTGCGCCGACAATTTCGGTTGCAGTCGATTCGGTTGTAATTCGTTTTTTGTGCACCAAGGTCTGTGTTGTCATTGCTCAACTCTCCACATCGACGGATTCACCATCCGCTCGTCATCGCACCTGAAGTCTTCCATCTCAAACGACTGATTCGCCAAATTCTCCCAGGCCTCGACAATCTCCAAGAACTCCGGTCGCGAGCAGGTTCCGACAATCACTAGATCGATCTCCGGCCGAGAAGCCACAAAAGCGAGCGCGCCCTCTAGCGGCGACAAGTCCCGCTGGTAGAGCCAGGCATTGTAGGCGCTCAGCAATCCTTGTACGGGATGGAAATAATCGGGCAAACGATCAGGTGGAATCAACAACAATCCCTGAAGAAATGTGGAACGGGAATGAATTTCCACATTGAGCTCTTTGAGTCGTCTCAAGTGCCCGCTATCGACCAGCCGACGGTCGAGCAGGTTGACTGGAAGCTGAATGATATCGAGAGAATATTTTTCCAGTAATCTGTCAATCTGCGACGCTGAGTACACGGAGGCGCCGATTTTCTTTGCCATGCGAGATTTTTTGAATTCCGTCATCCGCTCGTACAGAAGTTCTCCTCCCGGAGCGAGCAGATCGTCGGCATGATGCGCTAATAGCCCGTACACCGAAGTTTGACGAAGCTTTAACAGGGAGATATGAAAAGTCTGTTCAAGCGCCTGTACATCCTCGCACGTGATTCGCTCTTTTCGAAACTGCGCCGTCTTGGTGACAATTCTGAAATTATGCCGTAGCGGCAGGACTGAGCCAAGCACTTGCTCTGATTCGCCATACAGTGCCGCAGTGTCGAGCGTATCGACCCCTTTATCCGAAGCTGATTCCAAGATGCGATGGACTTCGGAAAGCGACGTCCGTCCCAATTTGTTGCTGATGCCGTAGTCGGTACCAAACTGCACAGTGCCAAGACCAAGTCGGTTCGGGTGTGACATGTTCTTCGCCCTTCGCTACTTGCTCAAAAGTACTGATTCAAGTTCAGCCACAACTCGGCAGACATCGTCGTCGGTCATGGCAGGGTACATCGGCATACTCAGCGCTTGCGTGTAGTACTGCTCGGCCTGTGGAAAGTCGCCCGGCTTGGTGTGGTACAACTCGCGGTAGTACGGCTGGAGATGAACCGGGATATAGTGCACTTGTGTGCCGATGCCTTTTCTCTTCAAAGCATTCATCACGTGGGAGCGCGACTTGCCGAAAGACCCGAAATCAATTCGCACAACAAAAAGGTGATAGGCGTTGGTTAGTGATGACCTCTGTACCAATGGCCGTACAACTTTCGAATCGAAGGCTTGGCTGAGCGTTGAAGTGTACAGCTCCGCAATTTCATTGCGGCGGATTACCGATGATCCCAGTCGACCGAGTTGGCTCGTGCCGAGCGCCGCTTGGATGTCAGTCAGGCGGTAATTGAATCCAAGTTCGGTCATTTCGTAGTACCAGGGATTCAACTCGCCGCTTTCTGAAAAGGCATGGTCGGAGTAGATAAACTCTTTCTTGGCGATACCGTGAGTTCGCAACTGGCGCAGTCTGTCGGCCAGAATCGGATCGGCGGTCGTCACCGCTCCCCCCTCACCGGTAGCAACATGCTTGACCGGATGGAAAGAAAAAGTGGTCATATCGCTGTGTGCGTTGTTTCCAATACTCTGGGTCCGGCGGGCCTCGGTGTACGACGCGCCCAGAGCATGCGCGGCGTCATCTACGATGTATGCACCGTGGGTCTTGGCGAGTTCATGTATGCGCGGCAAATCGACTGGCTGGCCGGCGAAATGTACCGGGATAATTGCTTTGATCTTTTTCGATTTGTCGCGAGCGAGTACCTGTTCGAGGGAATCCGAATCGATCAGTCCTGTTGTCGGATCAATGTCGCAAAAGACAACGTTGGCGCCTACATACCTGGCGCAGTTGGCCGATGCCACAAATGTGTTCGGAGTGGTGACAACGGTGTCACTGGGACCGATGTCCAATGCTAAAAGAGCAAGATGAAGAGCGGCCGTGCCGTTTGAGCAAGCGACTGCGTGCCGGGCGCCGACTGTCTTGGTCAGAGCCTTTTCAAATTTCTCAATCGCCGGACCCTGAGTCAGAAAATCCGAGCGAAGAACTTCCGAAACGGCATCAATATCTTCCTGCGTTACGGTCTGCCGACCATACGGCAGGAAGCCGTCGTTCGCTCGGGAAATCGCGAGAGATTTGGGTTCAGCAGATGTCACTTCACACCCGCCGTGTAATTCATAGCCGCCAGGTCGCGAGAAGTCTTGAGCAAATCGGCGGTGACATCTTTGATAGTCAGACGCCGCTGTTCCCGCCAAACCAATGTATCCTCCACGCTGAAAGTCTTGTCGATATGGGTGCGGATCAGATCGCGAATGTGTGCCACCGAGAGCCACTCGGTGTTGGTATTGGAGGCGTACGAGAACCCGTCGGGGCAACGCCGCCCGCCGTACGTCGCCATATACCGATCGGTGTCCCAGAGTCTGGTCGAAGGCAGTATGACGAAATGACTATCAAATTCGAGCGTGCTGATCGCGTCGGTCTGGGTGATCATCTCTTCATGCAATTTTTCACCCGGACGAATACCGACAACTTCGCGCCGGCATTCCGGCGCAATCGCTTCGGCCATATCAACAATTCGGTAACTCGGAATTCGTGGCACGAAAATCTCGCCACCCCACATATGGCTGAGCGCGAATGTGACCAGATCAACACCCTGTTCAAGGGTAATATTGAAGCGGGTCATGCGCGCGTCGGTGATTGGAATCACGCCTTCGGGTTTGCGGTCCATAAAAAATGGAATGACACTTCCCCGGCTCCCCATGACGTTGCCATACCGCACGACCGAAAACTTGATATCCCGGGCGCCTTTGAAATTGTTGGCTGAGACAAACAATTTGTCTGAGCAGAGTTTGGTGGCCCCGTACAGATTGATCGGTGCGGCGGCTTTGTCGGTCGAGAGCGCGACTACTTTTTTGACACCGGTTGCCATGGCCGCTTCGATCACATTCTGGGCGCCCATCACGTTGGTTTTGACCGCTTCGAACGGGTTGTACTCACAGGCCGGAACCTGCTTGAGCGCGGCGGCATGGATGACGATATCGATCCCTTCCATGGCTCGGGCCAGACGGTCGCCGTCGCGCACATCGCCGATGAAAAATCGAAGTTGTGGGGAGCGCGAGTCGGGAAACTGTTGGTTCATTTCGTACTGCTTGAGTTCGTCGCGCGAATAGACTACCATCCGCTTGATATCGGGGTAGCGGGACATGACGGTTTCGATGAATTTTCTGCCGAATGAGCCGGTTCCACCGGTCACAAGAATTGATTTGCCGGATAACACTCGATGAACTCCCTTCCGGGCGCAACGCGCCTCGCCAGCCTTGTGCGATGCGGGGAGCTATGCCGGCCGAGAAATCGAACGATCGAGTCGTGGCCAAGTGCGATGCGTCCCTGCATCTGTGACATCCATGTACTCACCGCCCGTATTATCAAAGCCTGTGCCGGGCATCCCATGGCCCGGCGCGTGGCGTATAACCTATTGGATATAAATGTGTTACGCGGGGATTCGCGGGCCTATTAAAGTCCAGAGACTCGGGATCAAAAGGAAGA
>JBGAWZ010000244.1:0-3942 GCA_044227335.1 Candidatus Zixiibacteriota bacterium
CCTTTGATATTATCAGATTGGAATGCGGTAAACTAAAGAAGTCGAAAATATCGAATGCCGAAATCGACAAGATCAAAGCCCAAATCCGCGGGCAAATTATCATGAGCATGGAATCCAGTTCCAACCGGATGAATCGAATCGCACGCTTTGAATTGATGATGGGACGCTACCAAACTTACAAAGACTCATTGCGCGAAGTTGAGCGGGTGACACCGGCAAAAGTCTGCGAGCTGGCCAATCGGCTTTTTGATAATTCAAGACTGGCGATCACAGTCCTGGGGCCGTCGGAGCCCGGCGTTTTTTCAGACGTAGTGTAGCAGATCGTATCCAAATGGTTGCGCTTGCGCCGATCATTTTGGCCTTTCACAAAGTCCGGCCGGGGAGACGCTGGGACCACACCAATATCCAGCCCGGGCGGCTTGTGCGAATTCTGTTCGCACTTTCCGGACGCGGGTATCGATTCACGAGTCTGCAAGCCGTAGTGGATGATCAAGATCCCAAGCAAATAGCACTAACCTTCGACGACGGTTACGCACATTTGGCCGATACGCTCCCGCAAATCTGCGACCAATTTCGCGCCAAAGCGACGTTGTTCATTCCGGCGGGATATGTGGGGAAATCGAATCGCTGGGATTACACGGGGCGATTCGCGCCTGAACAGCACTTGTCACAAACTCAAATCAGATCGCTCGCTCTGGCCGGGTATGAGATCGGCTCGCACGGCTGGTCGCACGCGCCGGTCACGCAATTCACAAATACCCGCTTGGCCGAAGAACTCGGAAATTCAAAGCGATCCTTAGAGGATATCACCGGGACGGAAGTCCGGTCGATCAGTTATCCTTTCGGCAGGTTTGATCAGCGCGTTGTAAAGCAGGTGCGGTCGGAAGGGTACTCGACTGGAGTGACCACGGATTGGATCAGTAGTAGCTCGGATCGACTGGCACTCGGGCGAATAATTGTCTACGGTTTTGACACACCGTTTTCGGTGGTGCAAAAGCTTGAGGGAAGGCTGGCGTGGCTGGAGAAGCTGAAACAGTCGGTTGCGACCTCGTTGTCGGCCGGCACCGGCTTATACCAGAGGATTGGGGGACATGCCACTGGAGACCGAATTTGATTGCCGAGCCTTGAGAAAGTCGATAGATTTTCCGAATTGAATGCAAAGAAAGATGAGATTTGATGGATACGCCAGATAAAGCCCCCCGCAAGTACGATTTCGCTCACATAGACCGGAAGTGGCAGGAGCGCTGGGACCGTGAGCAACTCTACGAAGCTCCAACCCACCCCGATCCGGCCAATAAGTTCTATATGCTCGTGATGTTTGCCTATCCCTCGGGCGACATTCATATGGGGCATTTCAGAAATTATATCATCGGAGATGCGGTTGCACGCCGCCAAATGATGCTCGGCAAGCAGGTATTACATCCGTTTGGCTGGGATGCTTTTGGCCTACCGGCAGAACGGGCGGCGATTCAGCGTGGGATCCATCCGGAAGATTGGACACTGACCAATATCGAGGTCTCGCGCAACACGCTTAAGAAAGTCGGGATCTCATTTGACTGGACACGCGAGGTCAATTCAAGCGCGCCGGATTATTACAAATGGACCCAGTGGATGTTTATCCAACTTTTCAATAAGGGTCTGGCCTACCGTCAGAGGGGATTTGTCAACTGGTGTCCCGAGGACAAGACGGTGCTGGCCAATGAGCAAGTCAAAGATGGCCGCTGTGAGCGGTGCGGGACGCTCGTTGAGAAGAAGGACCAGGTGCAGTGGTATTTCAAGATCACCGCGTACGCGGATCGCTTGATTGACGATCTGGATACACTGCCGGGGTGGCCTGAAAATGTCAAGACGATGCAGAAAGAGTGGATCGGTCGCTCGCACGGGCTTGAGATTGATTTTACGATCGAATCGACGGGGGAGAAGATTCCGGTATTTACGACCCGCGCGGACACGGTTTATGGGGTGACATTTATGGCGATTGCGCCGGAAGCGGAGATTCTGTCGCGGATGAATCTTGCCCCGGAGTATGCCAAAAAGGTCGCCGAGTACAAAGCGACTGCCGGTCGGAGAAGCGACATTGAACGGTCGGCGACTACTGGCGAAAAGGACGGTGTCTTTACCGGTCAGTATGCGATAAACCCTTACAGCGGCGAAAAAATTCAGCTTTGGGTGGCCGATTATGTGCTCGCCGGTTACGGAACTGGTGTGGTGATGGGTGTGCCGGCGCACGATACGAGAGATATGGCCTTTGCCCGCAAGTATGGAATTCCAATCAAAGTTGTGATTCAAGGTGGAGACGGGTCAGGCGAAGAGGCGTTTGTCGACTATGGTCCGATGATCAATTCTGGTCAATTCGATGGAAAGAGTGGCGAGGTCGCACTTAAGACCGTGTCGGACTACGCTGAACAGAAAGGACTTGGGCGTCGCAAGGTAAACTATAAGTTGAAGGACTGGTCAATCTCGCGCCAGCGATACTGGGGGTGCCCGATCCCGATTGTGCATTGCCCGAATTGCGGCCCTGTGGCAGTTCCCGATGACCAACTGCCGGTGATATTGCCGCATGTCGACAATTTCCTGCCCAAAGGCCGATCGCCGCTGGCTGATGTGCCGGAGTTCATGAATACCGCCTGCCCCAAATGCGGCGGGACGGCTGAGCGCGATCCGGACACGATGGATACGTTTGTCTGTTCAAGCTGGTATTATCTTCGGTATTGCGACGCCAATGATACCCAGCGGCCTTTTGACAAGGCGATGGCCAACGAGTGGATGCCCGTTGATTTGTATGTCGGGGGTGTGACCCACGCGACCGGACATCTGATCTATTTCCGGTTTTTCCAGAAGTTTCTCAAGGATATGGGGTGGCTGGACGACAGTGAGCCGTCGCAAAAGCTTTTCAACCACGGCATGGTGATGGATTCCCACGGCGAAGTGATGTCCAAGTCCAAGGGGAATGTGGTCTCGCCGATTGCGGTGATGGCCGAGCGCGGGACTGATATCGCGAGGCTGGCGATGTTCTTCACCGCGCCATCGGAGAAAGAAGTTCTCTGGAGCAATGAAGGCATTACCGGGGTCGAGAAGTTTGTGCTCAACCGCGTATTGCCGCTTGCGAAGTCGTATCGCGGCACAAAGCCGGACTTAAAGCAATGGTTTAAGGTCGAGCAGTTGACTGCCGACGAACGGGCGATCTATATCAAGCTCAACCAGACGATCAAACGGGTCGACGAATCATTTGAGCGGCTCGGATTCAACACGGCGATCTCGGCGCTGATGGAGCTTTTGCGTGATTACGATCCGGCCAAAATCAGCAATGACGCGCTGAACGATCAGATTGTCCTCAAATCGATTCAGATGATCGCGCCGCTAGGGCCACATGTGGCCGAGGAACTCTGGGAGCAATTGGGCTTTAGTGAATCGATATTCAAATCGAGCTGGCCGACGTATGATCAATCGGCGGTGACCGGTGAATCGATCGATATAGCGGTCCAGGTCAACGGGAAGCGACGTGATACGGTTACTGTCGGGGTCGATGCCGATCAGGCCGAGGTAGAATTGGCGGCTTTTGCCAGCGCCAAAGTGGTTGCACACACCGAGGGTAAGCAGATTATCAAGAAGGTATATGTGGCGGGGCGGCTACTTAGTATTGTGGTGAAGTAGATAGTGGGGCCGGAATCGAATCGTATCGACCGTAGTTACTCCAGTCTGTAGTTAACATAATATATATTATGGGACATGTCGCGACACAACAGAGTCCCGGCTTGACGTCTTACTCCGCAGGTTCATAGCGTGCCGCTATGGCATGAGCTCTCCGCCCTCCCCGACGCTCCCGACCGCAAGGCTGTCGCCTACCGATCGGAGTGAAGTCTTGCGGGGACATTCATGATCTACGAGGACGCTATGATTACGGAGATGCTCAGATTTGCTTGAAGCCCCAGTCGACGAGTT
>JBGAWZ010000245.1:0-3940 GCA_044227335.1 Candidatus Zixiibacteriota bacterium
ACCGCCCGCGCCTTTCACGATAGTCTCGGCTCCCCAGGGCCTGTGCCCGCCGTCGGTGACTCGCCGCCACTAGGTAGCTTCGAATCGACCAGTTTGTTCGATCATCAGAAGGACAAAAACTTCTCGCTTGATGCCCATCTTGGCTGGACTCCTGCCGCGTCGACCGACATACGAATCGACGGTTTTTTCGATCGCAAGAAACTGACCTTTGTCACCCGATTTGTCGAAAATTGGAACGACCCGGTTGACACTGCGCAAACTGATACAGACTACCGCAAACGGTCATCCGGAATCACCGCCCGGATTCAGCATGAACATGAATCGACATCGCTGGCCGGCGGAATTGACTGGCTGTATGGTTCGCTTGACTACCGTAACCAACAGCAGAGTCCGCTCGCGCCGCTCCCCGAACACTGGACCGGCAGTCAGCATCAGTTTGATCTGTGGTCGTCACTCGCCTCCGACGTCGACTCGAGACTACGTCCCGACTTGAGCGGGCGGCTTTCATTTGTGCGGGGGCGAGAGGTTCAGCCGTCGTACAACACTGGAGTGGTAGCAACTCTCTCCCAACAGATTCGGGTAAAAGTCGGGTATGGTTTTGCCTACCGCCTGCCCAGTATCGCCGACCAGTTCGCACAGGATGCCTACACCAAGGGAAACCCCCGACTCAATGCCGAGCGATCACGCACCCTGGCGGCGACCGTTTCGGTCGCCACTCCCGACACAAAGTGGTCAGCTCGATTGACCGGCTTCGGACAGCAAGTCAGCGACCTGATACAATATCAATACGATCCGTCGCTTTTTCAGTATGTCCCAAGAAATGTCAACAAATTCCGTTCAGCCGGCATGGATATCAACCTGCGGTCAACGGCACTGTCGCGTGCTACTGTAGAACTGTCAGCGGTCTACCAGCATGCCCGCCAGACGCTTGATTCGACATTGCACTATGTCGACGCCTATTACGTTCCTGATCTAATCTGGTCCCTCTCAATCGACTACTTGCCTGTTTCACGGCTGTCAGTTGGCTCCGACCTAAGATACGTCTCTGACCGGTGGATTCTGATGTATGGGGGGGAGGAGAAAACGATTGATCAGGTGTACGAATTCGGAGCGCACATCAGCTACGCTCTTGCGCGGGCTGTGCAATTGTCGGTTTCGGCCGAAGACCTGACCGACAGGCATCGCCCCGGTACCTTCGGCTATACAACGTTTGACCGCGACTATCCAAGCCCCGGACGCCGGTTCTTCGTACGGCTCACTGCGTTTGCCGGTAAGTAAATGGCGCGATAAGATGTCGTTAATTTCGGGCGGAGAACTCCGCCCGGATTTTCTTGTTGATTGTTCGTCTGAATGATGTAGATTGAAAACACACGCCTGCTATTAATTTACGTAAAGATATCCTATATGAGTTCTTGGTCGCTGGAATTTACATTTCGCGTAGACACCGATTGCGCGATCATCTTTGCCAAAGTCCACGGCTTGTGGAAAGCCGATACCGCCAAATCATATCACGATGATTTCAAAGAAGAGGTCAAACCGCTCCTCGGCAAACCATGGGCAAAGCTGATCGATCTGTCCGGCTGGCGGACTTCTTACCCCGAAGTCATCACCATAATCGGCAAGCACATGCTCTGGTCAACTCAGAACGGGTGCGCTCTTTCGATCTACGTGCTTAATAATCCAAGCACATTCAAACAACTCCATCAAATGTTTTCCAAAGGGCACATTTCAGAGGTCGCCCTCACTTTTAGGACTTTGGCCGAGGCGGAAAAGTATCTCAAGGAAAACTGGCACCCGCCGCAAGGGCCCGGTGCTCCTCAGCCGCGCGATATCTGTTAGAATCCCCCACAATTGAGATTGACTCCCGGTTTCAAATCGGCCACCATACAGATGTGGCCGAACTACTGCTGAACACGCCATTGCAATTCGTTAAGGGAGTCGGGCCTCGCCGCGCCGACGCGCTGGCTCAATTCGGATTGACTACGGTCGGTCAGCTACTGACCTACTATCCGCATCACTATCTTGACCGAACCACCGTTGTTTCAATCCGTGATCTGAAAGACAATCAGACTGCCACAGTGATCGGCACGGTCAAGGCTCACGGCATACTCCACGGACGCAAGAAGCGATACGAAGTAATCCTCGAAGACTCTACTGGCCCGATCATTCTGCTCTTCTTCGGCGGCATTCGATTCTGGGAAAAGAGCTTCAAGAAAGGGCAGGTATACGCCGCCACCGGCACAGTGACTTACTTCCAAGGCCGCCAGATTGTTCACCCCGATCTGGAACGACTTGACGACGAGTCCGATCAAATGGTCCACGCCGGGCGGATTATCCCCGTCTACCCCCAAAGAGCCGAACTGACCAAAGTCGGCCTATCAAGCAAAGGTATCCGCCAGATCACGACGGATATCTTCGGGCATTTGCGCGACACCATCACCGACCCGTTACCCGAGTCCGAACGCAAGCGATTCGGACTGGTTTCGCTTCACGCCGCGATTCATCACATTCATTATCCCGAGACTCGGGAGCAAATCGAGATTTGCCGGCGGCGGCTCGCCTTCGATGAATTGTTGGCGCTCCAATTTTACGTCTTTCGCTCGAAAGGGCGAAAAGACGCCGTTATCAAAAAACACACCTACGCCGAGCCGGGGAATCTCGTCCGCCAATTCGGCAAACTCCTCCCATATACACTCACCGACGAACAGAAAACGGTCGTGCGCGAGATTGTCGCCGACCTGCGACGGCCGCGTCCGATGACTCGGCTTATTCACGGCGAGGTGGGAAGCGGCAAAACAGTTGTGGCGATCTTGTCGGCAGTACTGGCGGCGGAGAATAATCTCCAGTGCGCGTTCATGGCGCCAACCGAAATACTGGCCGAACAGCACTACCGCACCTGGAGTGACCTGCTTGAAAGAGCCGGCATCAGTTCGGGACTGCTCGTCTCAAACATGAAGCCGAAGGTCAAGACCGAAATCGCCTCGGCGTGTGCGCGTGGCGATATTTCGATCCTCTTCGGCACCCACGCCCTGATTTACGATTATGTGCAATTTGCCCGGCTCGGACTGGTTGTAATCGACGAACAGCATCGTTTTGGTGTCGAACAACGCGGCAAGCTCTACGCCAAGGGTGACTCGCCCGATCTGTTGGTGATGACCGCCACTCCGATTCCCCGGACACTGGCGCTTACCATGTACGGCGATGTCGCGCTGTCGACCATTGCATCGCTTCCGCCCGGCAGAAAACCTATCCGCACTGCCTGGCGCTCGGCGGATACCCGCGAGAAGATTTATCAATTCATAGAAACAGAGGTTAAGTCGGGTGGGCAGGCGTATATCGTTTATCCGCTGATCGAAAAATCCGACAATCCCGAAATCGAGAGTGTCGAGGATGCCTACGCTACTCTGTCAACTCAGCGCTTCAAACACCTTAGGTTAGGACTGGTTCACGGTCGAATTGCCGCCGCCAAACGCGACGCCGCTTTATCCGCTTTCCGCAACCGCGAAATCGACATACTACTTTCTACCACTGTGATCGAAGTTGGTCTGGACAATCCCAACGCCACGATCATGGTGATCGAACATGCCGAGCGATTCGGGCTGGCGCAATTGCATCAACTTCGGGGGAGAGTCGGGCGAGGGGAGAAACCGTCGACCGTGGTGGCCATCGCGCACCCGCCCCTTTCCGAGCTGGCCGAAAAGCGACTGGCCTTTTTCGCCGACCATTCCAACGGATTTGAAATTGCTGAGGCGGACCTTATGCTCCGTGGCCCCGGCGAAGTCTTCGGCGTACGGCAGGCGGGATTGCCGGAACTCCGGGCCGCCAATTGCGCCACCGACCGCGACCTTTTGGAGAGCACCAGAACACTGGCTGAGCGACTCTTTGCGTCGGGAACACTTGACTCGGAGTATAAGAAATTGGTTAACTTCCTTGAAGAAAC
>JBGAWZ010000246.1:0-3933 GCA_044227335.1 Candidatus Zixiibacteriota bacterium
TTACTGCTGATGTCGGAATCTCTATTCGATGTGTATGGGGGGATATTGATAACGATCGCGACCTTGACCTCTTTGTCTCCAATACCAGCGGCCAAAATGACTATGAATACCTGAACAACGGCAACGGCACTTTCACTAAAATTACCAGTGGGCCGCAAGTAACCGACGGCGTCTGGTCAAATTCAGTTGGGCTGTTTGATTTCGATAACGACGGAGACCTTGATCTATTTGTCTCAGTCGGATTTCAGGCCGGTCAACTGAACAACCGCATGTATTACAATACCGGCGGCGGAGTGTTTGTCCGTGAACTGACTGGTCAGGTGGTCAATGATAGCGGTTGGACTCATGGTTTTGCCGCTGGCGATATCGACCGTGACGGCGACCTTGACCTTGTGTGCGCCCGCAACTTAAACGAGAACCAGGACAATGCTTTGTACCTAAACGATGGCAACTCAAATCACTGGCTCGATATCTCCTGCCAAGGTGTGAAGTCCCCGCGTGACGGCAATGGCGCACGCGTGTCGATGTTCGCGCCCATCTACGGCAATCCCACCTGGCAAATCAGGGAGCTGAATAGTCCAACAGGATTTGGCCTCAATGGCCTGCATGCCCACTTTGGGCTTGGTGATGCGACCATGGTCGATTCGCTGGTCATTCGCTGGCTATCGGGTACGACTGACTACTATTCAAGTGTGGCGGCCGATCAATTTCTAGTCTATCAAGAGTGCGCCGACGCTGATGGCGACGGGATCGGCTGCGGCGATAATTGTCCGTCGGTCGCCAATACCGACCAGGCCGATTCCAACCACGACGGTATCGGCGACGCCTGCTGTTGTGTGGGTACAACTGGCAATATCGATTGCGATCCCGGTAACGGCACCGACATTGCCGATCTGTCGGCTCTCATCGACTACCTCTATATCACGTTCTCGCCACTCTGTTGTCCCAAAGCGGGAAACGTCGATGGTGACGGTGGCGGGGGCCTCGACATCGCCGACTTATCGGCGCTGATCGACTATTTGTATATTTCGTTTACGGTGCCAGCTGTGTGCCAATAGCAGTGGGACAAGGTCAACCGTGGTGGCCAATGCCACTGGCGGATCTGTGGTGCCGTCCACGTCTACACGTGTAACTTCTGCAGATAGGGGACGTATGGTACCATTGATACTCACCTCACTGAAAGCGATAGATAGGATACCCCTCATGCGAAAGCGAAGCATTGGTCTTTCAATTGTGCTATTGGCAATCGGCACACATATGCCGGTGTTCGGTCAGACGTTTACGGTAGATTCCGGTGTTACACTCAATGCCGGCCCGCTGAGTCAGGGGTGTAGCTGGGTCGACCTCAATCAAGACGGTCTGCTCGACTTGTTTGTGACCACCGCGGTTTACTCCTCACTGGCGGTCAATCATGTCTATTCAAACTCTGGCCCCGGAACTCTGTCTATTTTTGGCGTCGCACCCATAGCGACCGATCTAACCTCGACCGCCGGACAGGCATGGGCTGACTACGACAACGACGGCCGTCTGGATGTTTTGCTCTGCAATCCCGGATCGACCAATATTCTTTACCACGGTCTCGGGGGAGGGGCGTTTAGTAAGCCGAATGTCGGCCCGATGGTGACTTCAACGGGCCAATATTACGCGGCCGATTGGGGGGATTACGACAACGACGGCCGCCTTGATCTGGCAATCTGCGCTCGAGATGTGCTCGGCTCCGTCACCGGTTCGTCGCTGGAACTTTATCATAATTTGGGGGGAGGAGCCTTTTCCAAAGTTACCTCCGGACCCTTAGTGACCGAACTCCACAACTACGCATATTTGTCATGGATTGATTTCGACTCCGACGGTGACCTCGACCTTTTCGCACCCACGGGCGCACCGGTCGCCGCTGAAAACGATATCCTCTTTCGAAATCAATTGGTAGAGACAACGGTCGCGACATTTGTCGCCGATACCCTAAGCGGCCTTACTCAGGACAGCTCCGATTGTCTCTATCCCGCCTGGGGCGACTATGACAACAATGGATTGCTTGATCTCTACCTGACCACTTGGGGTGGTATCGCCGGCGCCAAAGCAAACGTGCTTTATCATGCCGTTTCTCCGGGCAGTTTTGTGAAAGTCACAAACCCGGCCACCGGCTCGCTCATTACGGCACCCACTGTTTCCACCGGTGCTACGTGGGGCGATTACGACAACGACGGTGATCTGGATATTTTTACCACCGAGCAAACCAGCGCCGACAACAAGTTGTACCGGAACAACGGCGACGGGACTTTTGCGGACATTACAGCCGCCGTTTCGATCGTTCCAGTCGCGGGATATGCGTCACACGGAGCCTCGTGGGGCGATTATGACGAAGATGGCGACCTAGATCTGTTTGTCACCTATGGTTACTTTTCTCCCGGCTCACGCAACCGCATCTACAAAAATTCCGGAAATTCCAATCACTGGTTGGATATCAATTGCGCCGGATATAACGGCAACAATCGATCGGGTATCGGCGCTAAATTGCAAGTCAAAGCTACGCTGGGCGGCTCACCGGTTTGGCAAACGCGCGTGGTCTCTTCAAATACCGGTTTCTTTGCCACCAATCTGAATCAACATTTCGGACTCGGCGATGCCACCATAGTCGATTCGATTATCGTGCGGTGGCCGTCGGGATTTGTCCGAACACTCACCAATGTGGCGGTTGATCAAAAGATTACAATCGAAGATTGCGACGACCCCGACGGCGACGGTGTTGCCTGTCTGGACAACTGCCCATCGCTTGCCAATACCGGGCAGGAGGATATTAATCATGACGGAATCGGCGACGCCTGTTGCTGTGTCGGGCTGACCGGCAATGTCGATTGCGACCCCGGCAACGGAACCGATATCGCCGATCTTTCAGCCCTCATCGATTATCTTTACATAACTTTTTCACCGCTTTGCTGTCCCAAATCCGGCAATTGCGATGGTGACATCACTGGCGGCATTGATATCGCCGATCTGTCGGCGTTAATCGACTATTTGTACATCTCGTTCACGCCGCCCTCTGCATGCCAGTAGCATCTCTACTTTCAGTAGGATCAAACAGGCCGTCTTACCCCTCAGGGCCGTCTGTTTTGTTCCACATGTTCTGAGGGAGTAAGAATGACCCCGCGATTTTTGCGCTTGTTGAAAAGCATTGGTGAGGGTATTTTATGACAGTCGACAAGGCCCAAAGTCTCAGATCCTACTTCAACTTGCGGCCCGCTTTGCAAAACGAACGATATGTGAATTTATTATTCGGGAGGTTTACCGTGAAATCCGAATCTTCATATGTGCGGCCCATACTCGCGGCCCTTCTATTCATTTCTGCCCCTGCCTGGGCGGCAAATTCCACAGGGTCGCAATTGTCCTCGACACAGGTATCGTCAATCATTCGCCCCTTCGCAAACCAACTGGAAATTGTCGACGACGCCAGTCTGCGAGTGGCGGTACAGTCGTCCATGTACCAGGAGATGCAGGCAGGCCCTAAGCGCCAGGTGCTGGACATTCCGGTTTCGCAACAGAGGAATGCCAGGCTGAATTTGGAGCGTTTCGAGGTTGTCACTCCCGATGCTCGTTTTGTACTCGGTAGTCCTACTGGTGACATTTCAATGGAGCCGCCACGCGTTCAGCTCTTTAAAGGAGATGTTGAAGATATCCCCGGCTCCTTTGTCTATCTCTCAATTTCATCTGAGGGGATGATTAACGGCTGGATAAACGATGAGAGTGGTGTTGACTATGTCATGTCGACCCGATCGGACGAAGTAGCTGATGGAAATGACTATCTCACTGTTCGCCAAGTTATGGCCGGCGCCTGGCCTGATGTCCCTTTCTGTGGCGTTGAGGCCGAACAAAGTGTGATGGAATCGATGAAACGGGCCGCGCTTAAGTATCCGTTCACATATCAGGGCGCAAAGTTAC
>JBGAWZ010000246.1:3952-6612 GCA_044227335.1 Candidatus Zixiibacteriota bacterium
AGGGAGATCAGGCGTTCGTAAATCTTTTTCCGAACGCAGTTGCCGCCCGTGACTATCTGGTCCAGCTCCTGGGCGCTATCAGCGCGATTTACGTTCGCGATCTGGACATTCGCCTGGCGCTCGCGTTCGCCCGCCTCTGGCCGACTGGCGGCGAGCCCTTCGGCCCGTACGATCTGGGTCAATTCCGCTCCTATTGGCAAACCCACTACGACACCACCGGACTGAATATCATTCACCTTCTCTCGGGTAAGCGCGATATCACCGGTTACGCCGGAGTGGCGTACATTTCAACCACCTGCGACGGGCAGGCCTATGGCATCGACGGGTACATCAACGGTTCGTTCGCTTCCCCCGTGCGAACCCCCGACAACGGCAACTGGGATATCAATGTCTTCGCCCATGAGATGGGGCACAATCACGGTACCTATCACACCCACGATGATTCGCGGTATGTTCCGTTGATTGACAATTGCGGCACAGGCACACCATCGCGCGGAACGATCATGAGCTATTGCCACACCCACGCCGGGTACGAGCGAAACATCGATCTGCACTTCCATCGCCGCGTGGAACAATTAGTGACATCACTGATCGACGCTACAACGTGCCATCCGTATGACTGCAACGGCAACAACCGAAACGATAGCATTGATATTGCACTGGGATTCTCGCTTGACACCAACGGAGACAAGGTCCCCGACGAGTGTCAGGATTGTAACGGCAACAGCATTCTCGATCCAATTGATATTCTGAACGGCGCACCCGATGTCGACGGCAACGGAATACTCGACGCCTGCGAGGATGACTGTAACGGCAACTCAAGCCCGGATCGTTATGAAACCTGGGCCGGTTTTGCAACCGATGACGACGGAAACAATCGACCTGATGCGTGCGACCCCGATTGTAACGGCAATGCCACTCTTGACTTCAACGAAATCAACGCCAACATGGCGCTCGATATCGACCGCGACGGCCGAATCGACGCCTGTCAGGATTGCGATAACAACGCGGTGATCGATTACATTGATCTTGCGTACGAAAATGATCTGTTCGTCTGCGATCCGTCGGCGATCACCATTCGCGATTTCAATGTTCTCAGCGGCGTTCAAGCCAGAACTATCGGCGGATTTTTGGCCGCGCCGGTTGATGTAACCACTGCATCCGACGGCAACGTCTATTCAGTGTGTCCGTCATCTGGACTCATTATAAAGACAATCCCGGCCACGGGAGTGAACAGCAATGTGCTGATGGGTCTCACTACTCCAAATTCAATTTGCACCGCGACAGGTTCAAGTGACTTGTATGTCTCCGAACAAACGGCCAACCGTATTCGAAAAGTCACTTCAGTCGGTGGCGCTATCTGGTCGACCACCCTCATCGCACCGCACACCAGCCCGACCGGGATGGTGATCGGCCCGGATGGCAACCTGTATGTCACCAGTGGAGGCAACAATGCCGTCTATCGCTACGATGCAACAACCGGCGCTTTGATCGGCACTTTTGTTTCCTCGGGTTCCGGTGGTCTTAATTCACCGCGCGGCATGATGTTCTTGCCGAGTGGCAATCTGCTCGTGTGTAGTTTCACGACGAATTCGATTTTAGAGTACAATGGCACAACCGGCGCCTTCGTTCAGAAGTGGAACGACCTCTACACTATCACTGGCCCTTACGGCATCAAGAGAGGCTCGAATGGAAATGTATTTGTCTCGTGCCAGGTCGGAAGCCAGTACCGAGTCATGGAGTTCACCACCGGCGGTCGGATGTATCGTCCTTTTGTTCGCGGCACGGGCGTGTTGACCTCAATTGCCGGACTGACCATTCTTCCCAAATCCGCCGGCGATTTGAATCAGGATTATGTCCCCGATATCTGCCAGGGTGGCGATCTTGACGCCGACGGCGTGCCTGACTACGCTGATAACTGCCCGACGACTCCAAATCCTGCCCAGACTGACACCGACGGCGACGGCACCGGCGATGTTTGCGACAACTGCAAATTTGTCTCCAACCCCGATCAACGAGATGTCGACAGTGACGGAATTGGCGATATCTGCGATAACTGCCCCGCAGTCTCGAATGTGTCGCAAGTTGATGCCGACGGTGACGGTCGGGGCGACGCCTGCGACAATTGCCCGGTGCTTTCCAATCCGGGTCAGGAAGATGGCGACGGCGACTTTATTGGCGACATCTGCGATGCCTGCCCGAACGATCTGAACAACGACGCCGACGGCGACGGTATCTGTGGCGACATCGACAACTGTCCGTCAGTAGCCAACCCCGGCCAGGAAGATTCCGATAACGACGGTTTCGGCGACGCCTGCCAACCGGAAACGTTTGATACCGTCTACACCAATTGTACCAAACTCGTAGTGAGCAGTCGGGCCACATTCGGCAACAACGGCAATGCCGGTGTGGGTGCGACCATGGACTATCTGGACGGCGGCGACTGCGCCAACACCTATCTCTATGATGGTTCGGTGATGATTATCGACGCCTCCAGTCCGGTCAAATCAATCACTCACGGCCTGCACGGGTTTGATCAATTCCAACGGGTCATTGGCGGTTCGCCGACTGTGCCGACGCTCGATTCCGTCGCCTTTGATGTCTACCGCTCCGGCGCGATGAAAACCAGCAACGGCAAAGTGATGGTCGAAAAAATCTGG
>JBGAWZ010000247.1:0-3928 GCA_044227335.1 Candidatus Zixiibacteriota bacterium
CTTGGTGTATGCTGGTGCAACTTGGCCCGCACCTCGGCGCCGGATGTGGGCGGCTTCGCAAGTTGAAAGGTGATGTCGATCTTCTGAGCCGAAAGAAAATTGCAGGGAATGGCGGGCCGAGCGATCAGGTCACCTTCGCGCATCAGTTGAAGAGCGCCGATGATCCAGCGGTGAGCGGGGTGTACGATTCACTGGCGGGAGTTCGCACGGCGCTCACGGCGCTTGGGCTAGCCAAATCGGCGAGGGAGAAAAGCTGGTCGGTGCGGCTTGAGTTCGAGGGAGGCAATCACCAATATCACGGCGACTCGCTTGGTTTGGCCGCCGGACTTCTGACTTTGGCCGGTCTGTTGAAAGACGAATTTTTGCGGCACGAGCGCAAGCTATCGGGCGAGGTCGGGCTCACCGGCGGAGTCGACGCCGATGGGTACCTGACACCGGTGAACAACTCGACATTGAGAGACAAAGTGGCGCGGGCCTTTTTCTCGCACCTGAAATATTTGGTAGTGCCGAAAGCGAATGAGACCACCGCACGCGAGGTGATCGCACACCTGACCGCGCAATACCCGCGTCGGCGGATACACCTGGTGGCGGCGGAATCAATCGGCGATGTGGTGGAGGATCGCAATCTTGTCCGCCCGGAAAAGCTCTGCCCCGCGGCGTACATTGCGAAGGGAGCTCTCAAATACAGCCGCGCGACAAGAGTGCAGGTGCCGTTGTTGGTGGTGCTGGTTACGCTACTCGGGTACATCGTATATAGCAAAACTCTGGGCAGGGATCGGCAAGTTGTCGATATCGTTGCCGAAGGAGATCATTTCTGTGCAGTGAACGCGAGTGGCGAAACTGTGTGGATCTCGCCGAGTTACGGTTCCTCCATTGAAGTCAATTGGACTGAAGTCGAAGACAACATTGGGCGCAACTACCTGGCTATAGATATAGATGCTGACAGCAGGAATGAAGTCTTTTACAGCCCCCGCATGAAAGACAATGTATTCGGAGGCAGACTCCAATTATTCGACGATGACGGCACACTGTTGTGGGACAGCTCTTCTTTCGTCAAGACGACTTACCCCGGCGACACTGCCTGGTCGGACATGCAGGAACAAAAACTATACTCTTCCTGCGTACTCATTCCGTGGCGGGATTCGATCGGCCGCGTCTATTGCCTGAGCATAGCGGAAGCATCAATGCCAATTCGCGTTCAGTACATATTGTGGGGGGCCAAAGGTTGGGTGAGCGGTCCGTACCTTCATACGGGCAGTCCACGGCGGAATTTCATGGCGGCGATTGACTGGGACAGAAACCAACAGTCGGAACTTGTGTTTGTGTGCACCAATAATCGATGGAACAAGGCGACAATCTTAGTTCTCGATCCGATGCACTTATCCGGAGTAAGTCCGCCGTGGGATGAGGCTCTGTATTTGGCCTCAGGGATGAGTCACGGTAGTCACAAATACTATGTGGCCTTTCCCGAGACGGAGCTTTCGACAGGCGACGGAATTCGTAGTTATGTGACAAGCGTCAAAATTGACACGTCGTCGAGATCGATGGATGTAGCTGTTGAAGAGGGGGATAATCTGGTCGTAAACGGCAAAAAGCTCGGCCCCAAAGACCTCCCAATCTTGCACTACATCCTTGACTCGCTTTTCTTGCCGAGATATTGTACGTTTGTAGAAGCCGATGAGTCACTCTTCAATTCGCTACTGCGAGAAACGGGGCGAGATACGATTTCAAATTGGGGCGCGTATTATGACCATCTTCTGAATGCGACAGTTGTCATGCGCGGAGATACCGTAATTATTGGACCGACTTCGAGTTATTCGCTCCCGGACCTGTCAGGCAAATAAGTGACATCAATCTAGTTTCTTCAGCTACAGTTCTATCCAAGTTCGTGATTCGGGGGCTAATACACTGAAACGGGACTATGGTGGCCCCCATCTATGGGCCTCCGATTCCCGAGATAGACCTGTATACACTCAATAACATACTGGAGGTGTAGGATGAAGAGTTTGATAGTGGCTATCGCGCTTTGTGTATTCCCGATAGGCACAGTAATAGCACAGGACACAACTTCAACTATCACAGTGGATTTGGGCCAGCATTTTGATGCTGGAACAGCGCCCACAGGAATGTGTGCCGCAGACTTCGATCTAAATGGCACAGTTGATCTAGCAGTCTCGAACCGTTGGGCCGACAGTCTTACAATATTGATCAATACGGGAGGGGGTAACTTTGCAATGTCGTTCCGCCGCACGTTAGCCACTGGCAATCACCCGTGTGCAGTGAATTTGAATAGTCTCGACGACGGCTATCCTGATTTGGTCGTCCCTGACTATTTCGGCGGTTCAATAAATGTTCTCATTAATGATGGATTCGCTCAATTTCCTACATCAGTAAGCTACCCCATTGATGCTCAATCGGCGCTAACATCTTGCTATCACGCTGATGCCAATGGAGATGGACTGGAAGACATCCTCACGGTGACTAGAGCAGAGGGTAGCGGTGCACATCTGACTCTTTTGCTGGGAGACGGTCATGGTAATCTGGGCACTCCTGTGCCCTTCTTGATACCGGGGGATCCCGTGGTTGGTGTAGCGAAAGACTCTGACCAGAACGGAACTGTGGACTTTGCGGCTTCCGGGTACGGATCGATCGTGAAGGTGCAGGTTTTGTATGGAGACGGGACCGGCAGTTTCTCGTCGCCTTCCGCCTTTGGCGACATGGTTGATGGAAGTAATATCACAGCAGGCGATCTCAACGGAGACACTTACCCTGACATCGTTGTCTCTACCTATGATGACCAAGGCAACATTAGCGTTCTTTTGAACGACGGCACCGGGAGTTTTCCTGTTGTCGATCACTACCCATGCGGACAGAACATGACAGACGTCGGGCTGGGCGACTTCGATGTAGACGGCGATTTGGATATAGCCGTCAATCAGAACACCCACAACTTGATCCGTATCCTTCAAAACGACGGCGCAGGTCAGTTTCAGATTGCGTCGTACTTAGGCGGATCATGTTATCCCGAAGCTCTTGTAGTTGCTCCATTGGACGGTGACAGCAAACCTGACATCGTTGCCTCAGAATTTGGGGGCAGTAGTGTGCATGTGTTTCTTGCGAGTAGCTTAACGGCGAGCCCGAGCAAGGGTCGGGAGTTCGCATCACCGTCAAGTAGACTTGCAATGGCTTCTGATGTCGACCACGACGGAGTAGCTAATTCTGACGATAACTGCCCGGTTGATTATAACCCGAGTCAACAGAATTCATTTGGAGACATGAGAGGCGATGCCTGTGAAGCCACGAGTTTATTGGTGACAACGGGCACGGACCAAAGCTTCGCTCCTGCCGCCGGAGTGAAAGTGAGTTTTGAAAATGTATCTGTGCAAGGTGCCCTGGGCGTATTTCACAGTGACATTGGTCAATATCCTCCTGTAGCCTTCCAAAGCAGCAAACTCCACTGGTACAACATTGCCACCAGCGCTCAATTTCAGACATCTTGTTGCAAAGGTATCAGTGGGAATGTCGACGGCGACCCGCAGGAAGGAGTCGACATTTCGGATCTGTCAGCGCTGATCGATTACCTATATATCAGCTTCACGCCGCCGACATGCCTGGCGGAGGCCAACGCCGACGGTGATTTTGCAGGCGGGGTTGACATCTCAGACCTCTCGGCGCTGATCGACTACCTATATATCAGTTTCACACCTACCGCGATGTGTCAGGCCGGTACTGGATCAGATGCGACGGTCGAAATCACCTACGACCCTGCACAGGTGTCATTTAACGATGTCAGAATATGGCAGTTGACCGGCATGCCGGCAAAGTGGAGAGACGTTACAAGCTCGAAGAGTGAGCAAGACCATACGGTTACTGCAACTGTATCGGCACTCTCGTCTTTCGTTGTCGGCGGCGGCACTGCCCCCACGGC
>JBGAWZ010000247.1:3971-4987 GCA_044227335.1 Candidatus Zixiibacteriota bacterium
ATCTTCGACGAAAGAATCACTCTCACTACCAAGTTCGAAAAGGGGATCACGGTGGTATCTGCAAACAGCCCAATAGACCTGCGCGGAATAGAACTTGAATTGAAAGGTAAGGGAGGCGCAGTTCCGACTAACCTCCTACAAGGACGGCTTGACCTATTCTCTGGTAAACACGACGGGCTTTTGAAGATAGGCATCATCGATCGTGATGGGCCAGAAGTAGTTTCCTCAGGCTTGACAGACATTCTGAAGATCGATGGAGACTACACGTTGGTTTCGGCGACAGTTGTCGGCGGAGACCGAATCTCACGCACGCCTTCAATTGGCATTTCCGTAGCGGAAGCGATACCGACAAACTACTCGTTGTCCCAAAACTACCCCAACCCGTTCAATCCGGCGACGACGATCAGTTTCAGCTTGCCAGTAGCGGGGCATGTGACTGTCAAAGTGTACAACTCGATTGGTCAGGAGGTGGCGACGTTGGTTGATGAAGACCGACCAGCCGGTGTGCATCAGGTGATGTGGGATGCGAACAAGTTCGCCAGCGGTGTCTATCTGTATCGTCTGACGACCGAATCGTTCACCGAGACGAAGAAGATGCTGTTGATGAAATAAAGAGGGTGTCGGGTTTCTCAGTCCGCGCGCTTCGCGGCGGACTCACGGAACCCGACCTACAAGAAACAGGGGCAGACTGGGAGGTCTGCCCCCCACCAACTAGAAAGACAAGACTGGATTCCGGCCTGCGCCGGAATGACAAGTGGGGAGGGCGGTCGGAAACGACCGCACAAAAGACCCGGCGGTGGCACGGTGTGCTCGCCCCGCCGGGTTTGTAATTCCTGACAGTGTCTTCAGAGTTACTTGGGAGTAGGGCGAGTTTCGGGCCAAAACCTGGTCTCTCGTGACATGTAAGTTATTGGCGGCTCGACATCATCGGAGGGACAGGTGCTTGATGCCATGGGATCCGCTGTGATCAAAAGTAGCGAGCCGAACGCCCCCCCCTTGATTCGAACCAACACGCC
>JBGAWZ010000248.1:0-3925 GCA_044227335.1 Candidatus Zixiibacteriota bacterium
GTACTCGACCTTCGGCGGGGGCGGAACGGGCGTGCTTCCTTTTTGCCATTTGCCAAAGTACTTGGTCAGCTTGGCAATCATTTCGCTCTTCTTGAAATCACCCCATACGGCGATTTGAATATTCTCCGGGTGAAACCACATCTTATGGAACGCCGCCAAGTCTTCCCGCGTCACCGCGTTGATCGTGGCGTCTTCGGGGTACCTGGAGTATGGCGACCCGACACCATAGATAACCTTTCTGAATTCACGCTCGCCAATATCCTCCGCGTCGTCGTTGCGCCGGGCGATCGTCGAACGCTGATTGACTTTGGCCAGCTCGATCTTGTCCGGATCGAAGACCGGATGTTGGAGAACTTCACTTAGAACTTCCAATCCGAGGTCGGTGAAGTCGCTAAGCGTGTTCATGAAGGCCGTGCCGTACAGCAAATCGATGCCGGTCTCAACCGCGGCGCCAACAGCTTCAAGTTGCTCGTCGATCTGGTCGCCGGTCCACTTGGTGGTTCCGCCGGTGCGCAAAACTTCGCCGCACATCTCGGCCATACCGACTTTGTCGGCCGGTTCCAGATACGCACCGCAATTAATTCGGACTGACGATGTCACCGTCGGCAACGAGTGATCTTCAAGCAGATAAATCCGCATCCCGTTGGGAAGGGTTTGTTTGTCGACCTGGGGGATCGACAACGGATTCAATTTGGGAAACCGCGCTATAATCTCATCGACCGGCTGGGCAGAAAGCGAGCCGACGAGCGCGACAAACATAACCAGAATTCCTATTGATATTTTTTTCATGACTGTCCGCTCCGCTTAGCTTTTCGACGTGTTCATCAACACGACCGTTCGGTTGAGTTTGGTCAGATATTTCTGGGCAACTTTCTGGATCGATTCGGGAGTAACCGCATTGATCCGGTCAAGTTCGCGGAACATCTCGCGCCAGTCACCCCACTGTGTCTGATACCCGGCCAGCTGAAACGCAAGGCCCTGGTTACCGCCGAGTTGATTGATGAATCTTGCTTTGGCCCGGGCCTGTATCCGCTTGACTTCTTCAAGCGGGATCAACTCGGACTTCAACTTCTCAACTGCATCGAATATTTCTTTTTCGCACTCATCATTGTCATGCCCGGCTGAGGGGACCGCAAATACGCCGAACAGATTGGGGTATTTGTCGCCGGGGAAGCCGGTCAACGCTTGTACCTGAACCGCCATTTTTTTCTCTTTGACCATCGATTTGTAGAGCACCGAGGTCCGACCGCTGGCCAGATAATCGGTCAGGGCGTCAAGCGACGGCCGTTCGGGCGAGCAACCGTCCGGTACATGCCATCCGACCAGATAGACTGGCTGAGAGGGGTCTTCCATAAAGCTACGCCGTTCGCCTTGTTGCGGCGGCTCCACAGTGGCTATGCGCGGCGGCGCCGGACGATAAGGGATGCGACCGAAGTATTTTTCGGCAAGAGCGAAAATCGCGTCAGCTTTCACATCACCTACTACTACGACGACCGCATTGGCCGGAGCGTAGTACTTTTGAAAGAATGCCTTGGCTTCATCACGCGAATAGTATTGGATGTCGGACATGTTCCCGATTCCCGAGACGCCATACGGATGGGCCTTGAATGATAGAGTCAGAAATTCTTCCACCATCCGACCGATAGGCGAGGATTCGATACGCATCCGGCGCTCTTCGGCCACCACATCCCGCTCCTTGTACATCTCGCGAAATACCGGTGCGAAGAATCGCTCCGATTCGGTCGCGAACCAAAGTTCAGCTTTGTTGGACGGCAACGAGTAGAAGTACACCGTGTTGTCCTCTCCGGTGCCTGCGTTCAGCCCCACCGCCCCTTCGCGCTCGACCAATTGGCCGAAGGCGTTAGGGATGACCAACTGATACGACTTTTCGCGGGCCTCTTCGTAAGCCGCCGTCAAAGCCGCGATCTTGGCCGAATCAGTGAACCGGCCGCGGTTGCGCTCATCGCGCAAAAGCATGAAGATCGAGTCTTCAACGGCCATGAGTTTTTCTTCGGTGGCAAAGTCCTTTGTGCCCAGTGTCGTGGTCCCTTTGAACGCCATATGTTCGAACATATGGGCAATACCGGTGTATCCCTTCGGGTCATCGACCGCACCGGCGTTGACATACGTCACGAATGACGCCACCGGCGCATCGTGACGCTCCATCACCAGAACCTTAAGACCGTTTTTGAGTGTATGCTCCACGACCGAATTCTGGAGCTTGGTGAAATCAAACGCAAGCGCGGTTGAACACCAGACGCCGACCAGTACAGCCGCAACAGCGACCGATCGATTCAGGCGAAACTGCATTGATACCTCCATGGTAATCGAAAATTGTATATCGAAGTTGAGCGAATAAACAGTAGATGGAACGGCATGTCAAGCTACCGACAATTCTAGTCGTGATGCACGAGTTCGAGGGGAGAAGAAGGCATATCTATCCGGCTATTTTCTACGATTTGATTGCTCAAAAAGTTACCGGGGCTCGTCAAAAAAGCAGGGAAGATTTTTTCGCCTGGGCGGTAATCCTCTTGAAAGAAGAGGAAACGGAAAGGTATTCAAAGGAGGTACGTATGAAACGGGTGCTTTACACGACCACAATGATCCTCTTACTGATCGCCATGATGTCGGCCGCCGGCCAGGCCGGCACGTTTGGCACGATCAAGGGAAGGATCACCGACGCCGCCACGGGCGATCCGATCGTTGGCGTCTCTGTTCAAATCAAGGGGTCGGCCGTCGGCGCCTTAACCGACATTGACGGCAACTTTGTCATCAAACGAGTCAACCCGGGGACACACGTTCTCGTGATTTCTGGAGTCGGATACGGCCGCGTCGAGATTCTAGATGTCGAGGTGAAAAGTGATCTCACGACAGAAATCACTCAACCATTACAGCTCCAGACTATCGCGGATTCCACTACCCAGACCATCAAAGCGAAGCGGGATGTAATTTCCAAATTTGGTGCCAGCGGACAGTTTCAAAAGGAAAGAGACGGTGCAACTGATCGCGTCTCGCAAGTGCCAGCCGCAACAGGTGTGCAATTGGAAGCCCACAAAGCGACTCCGGAGACAAAAGTGTACATTCGAGGTGGGCGGGCCGGAGAAGTAGCGTACATCCTCAATGGTGTACCCATAAACGACCCTCTGGCGGGTCTCCAGCAATCTGCTCTGCCGCCGTTTGATATGAATTTCCGCGATTACGGCACCAACGGCTGGACCCGCGCCTCGGCCGATCCGCTGTCGACCTTTGCAATCGACGTCGACGATGCCTCGTTCAACATCGTCAAACAATACCTGATCGACGGCAACCTGCCGCCGGCAGACGCGGTCCGGGTTGAAGAGTTCGTAAATCACTTCAACTACGGATACCGCGGTCCGACAAACGGAAAGTTCCGTGTCTTTACTGAAACGACCTTGTCGCCGTTTGACAATCAGTCGGCCTTTTTGAAGATCGGTGTGAAGGGGAGAGAAGTCGCCGAATCACAGCGTCTCCCGCTCCGATTGACTCTGGTGATCGATGTCTCAGGGTCAATGGGATACGACAACCGGCTTGAACTGGTCAAGCGCGCCCTTGATATGCTCGTCGACCGCATGACGGCCGACGACCAAATCGGCATCGTCGCCTTCGGCTCAACTGCGCGAGTCGCGCTCTCGCCGACCACTGGCGATCACAAGCGCTCTATTCGTCAAGCGATTCATAATCTCCATGCCGATGGCTCGACCTACGCCGAAGCCGGCCTCAAATTAGGATACCGGGTTGCCAACGAACAGTACACCGCTGGTTGCACCAACCGGATCATCTTGTGTAGCGACGGTGTCGCCAATGTCGGTCAGACCGGCCCCGAGGCGATCATGGCCGAAGTAACTCAGAATTCCCGCACGGGAATCACTCTGTCGACCTTTGGATTCGGCATGGGCAACTACAA
>JBGAWZ010000249.1:0-3916 GCA_044227335.1 Candidatus Zixiibacteriota bacterium
ACCGGAATCGCCACCGCACGGGCGGCGTCGATTGCCCGTTTGACATCAGCGGCAGTGATTTCGTTATCCGAGCGCGAAACGGCTACCACACCCTGACTATTGATTGAGTAAATATGCTCGCCGGCGATGCCAACCGAAATCCGGTCGATCAGGACTCCGGCCACAAGCTGGGCGTCTTCAATCGCGGCCCGAATCGACTTCACCGTCTTGTCCATATCGATCACCACGCCGCGCCGAAGTCCTTCGGCGGCTGAGACACCGTGGCCGATGACATGAATATCACCATGTTCATCGGCCTCACCGACGAGAGCAAGTATCTTAGTTGTGCCGATATCCAGAACGGCGATGATATTTTCGTGCGCCATCTTAGTCGAGCGCCTCCACTCCACGGGATCGAATCGAGTCCTTCAAATTGGACGTCGTATCTGGCACACACTCTTTGATAACTAAATTGCCGAATCTCGGATCAAGCGCGAGTGCGTCGGACAGGTCGGGGCGAAACGTGCGGATAAAATTCGTCACCGCATCGAGCTGGCGCGCCAGGCCGTCGGCCGAGACTTTTACCGGAATACGCAGGCCTTCAAGTCGGACGAGCAGGTAATCAGCAGATGAAAAACTCACTTCACCAACCAAAGCGCGGGCGTCGTGATCCAATTCACCGAGCATGGCGATCTGGTTCAGAGCGACACTTACCCGCAAATCCTCGCAGGCGCCGTAAGCACGCCCGGCAAGCAGGCCGGTGAAGAACGGCAATTCCCAGCTCGTCAGGTCCTCTTTTAGCGGGACAACTCGGCCTGATTGATCCAGTCCCCAAATGTCGCCGGTTGCACGATCAACCATGAATGCCACCGGTGTGTAGTCATTCGTACGGATGCGGATGGTTCCCGGCAGGGACATGTCGACATCGACTTTCACGACACCGTTGGATCCGAGTAGTTCAGTGGCCACCAAGTCAATTGGCTGATTGACCAAAAGTCGCGACCCGGAAAGGCCATACTGACCTTGCCAATTGTGAATAGGCTGGTCGTCGAGCACGACTGCATGCAGATTGCAGATGTCAGTGAAGTGCATAACCGCCGCGCTGGCCGATACAATTACTGCCGCCGACATGAGCAGGAGCCGATTTTTTGTGAAAAACGATCTCACGATTTTCCTAACTGCTCCAGTATCTGCTTTTTGATATGCGTAATACTACCCGCGCCAATGGTAATGATCATATCACCGGGGCGTGCCCCTTTAACGGCCGCATCTATTGCATGTTCCTTGGTGCCGACATATTCAAACTGGGTGTAGCCCAGTTTCTCCGCTTCTTGCCTAATGCGATCAGAGGTAATTCCGGGGATCGGCTCTTCGCGCGCCGGATAGATATCGGTGAGAATTACTTTGTCGGCGATCGACAAGCTCTTTGCGAAATCCGGAAGGAAATCGCGTGTCCGGGAAAAGAGATGCGGCTGGAACACCGCAATCACCCTTTTCCCGTAGACATCCTTGGCTGTGCGTAGCGTGGCGGCGATTTCGGTCGGGTGATGCGCGTAGTCGTCGATGACCGTAATCCCGTTCGCCTCGCCGATAAATTCAAACCGTCGTCCTACTCCGGTGAATCCACGAAGGGCGTCGGCAATGGTTGCAAACGGAATGTCCAGTTCAGTTGCGGCGGCGGTAGCGGCCAGCGCATTGGCGATATTATGACGTCCCGGCACCCGCAGGATCATCTCGCCAAGCAATTCTTGCTTCCGATAGACCGAGAAAGTTGTGCGGCCGGGAGCCATAACAATATCGACCGCGCGATAGTCAGCCTCCGCTGAAAATCCAAACGTCGCGTGAGGGCGATTGAATTTTGGTCGAAGTTCCGCCAGATTCGGATCGTCGGCATTGACAATCGCCGATCCGTAGAAAGGCACTCGGTTGATATATGTCAGGAATGAGTTCTTGAGATCAGTCAGATCGGCATAACAATCAAGATGATCCGGCTCAATATTGAGCACTACCGCCATGGTCGGGAACATCGCAAGAAACGAGCGATCATATTCGTCCGCTTCGGCTATCAAATATTCCCCCGCGCCTAAAGTAGCGCCGGTGCCGAGCTCGGCCACAATTCCACCGACAATCAGAGTCGGGTGCAAATCCGCCTGCCGGAATATTCGTCCGATCATTGAGGTCGTCGTCGTCTTGCCGTGCGTTCCCGCAACACCAATCGAGAACTTCAGTCGCATCAACTCGCCCAGCATTTCGGCCCGTTTAATAATTGGGATCCCGCGCTTGCGGGCCTCGGCAACTTCGGGATTGTCCTCGTGAATCGCCGACGAAATAACTACGACATCAACATCTGAGACATTTGAGGATCGGTGTCCGTCGTGTACCGTAACTCCGATTGATCGCAAATAAGATGTTATTTCGCTTGGGGTCGAATCGGAGCCGCTGATCTGGTATCCGAGGTTGTGCAGGATTTCGGCGATTCCCGACATACCGGCACCGCCCACCCCGATGAAAAAGAGTCGTCTGAATTTTCCAAACATGATATTCCCGCTTGTGAATCGGGTTATGGGTTTAGGCGCGCCGATTGAGGCGTTACGAGTTGCCATTGTGCTCCTGAAATTGCGGTGTGTTTTTCGAACTTGCGATGCCGAGTCGCGCGATGATATCCCCCGCAATCAAATCGACCGCTGTCGGTCGGCTGTCGCGATAGGCGATGACTTCGTGTCACATCTGGTCGGCACGACCTGATTCCAGTAGCTGAATCGCCCGTGTAATGATTGACGATCCGGCGAGGTTGTGTTCTTCAACTACCTCGGCAAATCCGAGCGCCGAATACGACTCAGCATTCTTGCGCTGGTGATCTCCGGCCGCGTGCGGATATGGAATCAAAATGGCGGGCACACTGCACGTTTCCAGTTCGGCAAGGGTGAGCGCACCCGCACGAGCGATAGCCACATCCGCCGCCGCATACACAAGGTTCATCTGATGTTCATAGGGAAAGAGGGCATGGGACGCCGCCTTGTCTTTTGTGCGCTCTAGTACTTCCGTGTACTCCCTCTTTCCCGTCAGCCACAATAGCTGGTAATTTTGAGAAACGTCGCCGGCCAGAAATGAAGTGAGCACCGCCTGATTGATAGCGTGCGCTCCCTGACTTCCGCCGAACACGAGAATAGTCTTCTTACTTGGATCGAGATTGAACGCCGAAAGCGCCTCGGCGCGCGTTGCAGTGCGAAGTTCCGCTCGAACCGGATTCCCGGTGAGCAGACAATTGGCGCTGGAGGACAGATGCGCTTTTGCGTCATCGAATCCCAGATAGACAACTTGCGCTCCCGCCGCCAGTCGCCGAGTGGCAATCCCGGGAAACGAATTCTGTTCCTGAATAACGGTCGGCACTTTTTTCATTTGAGCGGCTTTGAGCACCGGCCAGGAAACATATCCACCGGTACCGATCACCATCTGTGGCGAAATTCGCCCAATCAGCCGCCATGCTTGGATAAGCCCGATCAGAACAATGAACGGAACAAGCGCATTCCGAAGTGTAAGCGCCCGTGCTATTCCCTGCATTTGAATAAACGAGATAGGATACCCGAGCTTATCAGAAATTCGATATTCAATCCCTTTGCGTGTGCCGACAAACTGAATGTCTACCGGATGCGACGATGAAATCTGCGCTTTCACACGATCAGCAATAGCCAGCGCGGGATAGAGATGCCCCCCGGTCCCGCCGCCGGCAAATATCAATCGCACTGTATCACCGGGTCTGATCACGCTTGATCCTCCGCGACAAATTCAACAGTACTGCTACAGCACAACTGGACATAAGAAGGGATGAACCGCCGTACGACAGGAACGGAAGCGGCCTTCCGGTAACCGGGAGAATCGCGGTTACCACGCCTATATTGATGGCAATATTGACAAACAGTCCGATCGTCATGCCGCC
>JBGAWZ010000250.1:0-3897 GCA_044227335.1 Candidatus Zixiibacteriota bacterium
TCTTTGTGTTCGTCCAACAGCATGATTGAGCCGACCTGCGCCTCGGTAACCGTGGCGGCGAGCACAACAATCTGCCGCAAGAGGTCGTTGAGATTGGTCGATGATCCGATTGACTTGCCGGCCTCGTAGAGCGCGTCGAGTTCGTCCAGCCGCCGCTTCAAGATAAAATTGCTCAGTTTGAGTTCTTCCAAAAGCCGTGCTTCAGCCAGCTCGGCACGTCGTTTTTCAAGCGCGCGTCGCACCGCTAAAGCCAGGTATGCAAACTCGACTGGTTTAAGAAGGTAATCGTAGGCGCCTTTGTTAATTGCTTCGAGGGCGGTTTCGAGCGACGCGTAGCCGGTCATCAAGATGACCGGAATAGCGGGGTCTACTTCTTTAACAAGGCGAAGTATTTCCAACCCGTCGGGCCCGGCCATTTTGATATCGGAAATGACCAAATCGATCCGTTCGCGCCCAAACATGGCGGCCGCGTCGGCCGAATTCTGAAAGGCTTCAACCCGGTACCCTTCGCCGCTCAATAGCGCCGAGAGCGAATCGCACATTCGCTTTTCATCGTCGATGATGACAATTTTCTCAGACAATGACATCGCTGGAATCTATCGCTTTCTGTTCCGGCAAGCGAATCTCAAAACAGCCACCCGGATCGAGATTTTTGAATGTTATCGATCCGTTGTGGGACTTCACTATGCCCCAGCAGACCGACAACCCCAAGCCAGTGCCTTGGCCGGGGTCTTTCGTAGTAAAGAACGGCTCAAATATCCTCGGTACGACTTCCGGCGGTATACCTGGGCCGGTATCGCAAAAGGAGATAACAACCGAGTGGTCCTCGCGGCGTACGCTCACCGTCAGCCGCCCTCCGCCGGACATGGCGTCACGGGCGTTAATGATAATATTCAGAAAGACCTGTTTCAGACTCTCCGCAGACCCTTCTACCCGAAGCGGACAACCGTGAAACTTCTTTTCAATGACGATATTGGCAGAGCTCAGTTGACGGTCGGTAAGTTCCAAAACCGCATTCACTACCTGACAGACTTCGACCGGTTCAAAAAGCGCTCCGCCGCCACGGTTCATTTCCAAAAGCTGTTTGACGATACGGGCGATCCGGTCGATCTCGTCGCCAACGACACCGATATACTGATTGGTTTTGCCCGAGGCCTCGGTCGACTCGATTTCTTTGCGGGTAAGCAGGAGATAATTCTTAATAATACCGAGCGGGTTGTTTACCTCGTGCGCTACCTTTGCCGACATCTCACCGAGCGCCGCCAATTTTTCGGTGTGCACCAACTGTTGTTGTGCCGAACGGAGTTGAGCGGTCGCCTGTCGTTCACTGTCGTATAGACGCGCATTTTCAATTGCAACTGCGATCTGATTGGCCAGGATCGAAAGAAACTCGATGTCGTCCTCGCGAAACGGCGAGCTTGAAATTCGATCAGAGAGCAAAAAGACACCGGTCAGCCGTGTCTGATAGATCAGTGGCACCGCAATTCCGGGGGAGAATTTGCTGAGAATGGAATTTTCCTCCGGCCCGGCAACATCCTTGAGCAGTTCTTCAGTCGGCACCGGACGGTTCAATCGGCGCAGATACCCGGCCAGACGCGAATCGGCTGAGATGCGTTCCTCAGGGGAGGGGAGTTCGCCGGACCCTTTCGCTTTTGCCAAATAGAAATTGTCGGAGTTTCCTTCGCGCGAGAGAAAGATCGCCGCTTTCAGCGCCGCGACTTGCCCGAGGCAGGTAAAGATGAATGTATCAAGCAGGGTCTGGTAATCGAGGACCGAATTGAAATTTCTACTGATCTCAAAGACGGTATATAGATCAAAAATCTTTCGCTTGAGCTGACGATTCGTCTCGCTCAGCAGACCAAGTTTTTCCTCGAGTTCCCCCTGCAATTTGGCAACCGAAGCCGCCGGCTTTGATTGGGGCCGGGGCTTGCGAGCCGGACGGGGGGATATGTTGTCTGCCTTCTTCCTTGGCATTCGGGGCGTCATGCTTTGTTATATCGGCCGAGATACTCTCCAACAAGATAGTGCGAACCGACCACGGGGATAATATCGCGACGGCCAGCCGGTTTGACAAGGGTGCCGAAAGCCTCGCTTAAGCTCCCGCAGGAATGAACTGTCAAACCGCGAAAATCGATATTCTGCAGGAAATCTCTAATCGGGACCGAGCGATGCGTCGAGAGCGGGACTAACCAGTACTCAGACGCGATCGCCGAGAGGGCATCAAACATCAGTTGATGTTCTTTCTTCTGCACGAATCCGACAATCATCGGGACCTTCCGGCCCGGGTACAGTCGAGAGAATGTTTGTGCAAAAGCGCGGGCGCCGGCGGAGTTATGGCAGACATCCAATATCACGGTCGCGCCACTTTTCAGCTTGAGTGTTTGAAACCGTCCGCGCCATTCGGCGTTGGCGATCCCTGGCTTGATTGCGCTCACGGATAAACGGAGGCCTTCCTTCTTGAGAACGGCCAATGTCTCGAGCGCGACTGCGGCATTTTTCAATTGATGTTCACCGGCCAGCGATGGCCTCAGGTTTTTTATTCGTAGTGCCGGTGAGTCAAAGCTCAGTTTGCCGCCTGCAACATCAATAGTTGTTCGGCCGCCGCCAGTCAGCGTCAGCGGTGCGAGTTGTTGTGCGGCGATGTCACGTAAAGTCCGTTCCGCAGGTTCGGGTAGCAGTCCGAGCACGTGGGGTACTCCTGGTTTGATGATTCCCCCTTTTTCGGCGGCGATTTTCTCAAGGGTGTCGCCGAGAATTTCCATATGGTCAAAGCTGATATCGGTGGTAACAGTCACCAGTGGAGTGAGTACGTTGGTGGCGTCGAGACGTCCGCCGAGTCCGACTTCAATGACAGCTATGTCGACTCTGCGACGGGCAAAGTGATCAAACGCCAGCGCAGTGACTACTTCGAAAAAAGTGAGTTTTTTTTTACGATAACAGAGCGATGACGGTCGACAAAAGCGGCAACTGACTGGCGTGGGATCAACGCGCCGTCGATTGTTACCCGCTCGCGGAAATCGACCAGATGGGGCGATGTGTACAGACCGGTTTTGAGTCCGGCGGAGCGCAATACCGAGGCGATCATGGCCGAGGTTGATCCTTTGCCGTTGGTGCCGCCGATGTGAATTGTCGGGTATTTGTCCTGCGGTGAGCCAATCGACGCCAGAAAATTCCGGATATTTTCAAGCCCCAGTTTCATTCCGAAAAATTCGCGCGAGAGAATGAATTTTTCGGCCTGTTCGTATGAGTGTTTTTTCATCGGGGAACCCACATGTAGTTGAGCAGGCGGACAATCGTATCGCGAAGCTCTTTTCGGTCGACAATCTTATCAAGAAATCCCTTATCTAAAAAGAACTCCGAGGATTGAAATCCTTCGGGAAGTTCCTGTCCGATCGTCTGCTGAATCACGCGCGGCCCGGCAAATCCCAGCAGTGCTTTTGGTTCGGCAATGATGACATCACCGAGCGACGCATACGACGCCATGACACCGGCTGTGGTCGGATTGGTCAGGACGGAAATATACGGGAGCTTCTTGTCGGCCAACACAGCCAAGAGGCCCGATGTTTTCGCCATCTGCATCAGCGACAAAATTCCCTCTTGCATTCGGGCGCCGCCGGAACAGGAGACGACAATCAACGGTATCTCTTTTTCAATCGCTCGTTCGATGGATCTGGCAACTTTTTCGCCGACGACTGAGCCCATCGATCCGCCGATAAATGAAAAATCCATGATGGCAAATGAGACGGGGATCCCGTCCATCTTGCCGAGTCCACAGAACAGCCCCTCGCTTCCACCGGAGGCCTCATAGGCGGCTTTCAGTCGGTCGGGGTATTTCTTGGAGTCTTTGAATTTGAGCGGATCGGTAGAGGCTAAGTTGGAGTCGAACTCTTCAAGATA
>JBGAWZ010000251.1:0-3896 GCA_044227335.1 Candidatus Zixiibacteriota bacterium
CTCGATATGATTAAGGCGTATATCAATTCCAACGACAAGTCAGTTGATTTGGCCGGCATGATCTGGGAATCCGGGATCAACCGGTTTGTCTTTTCGACCCTTGAAGACATAGCGCTGGCTGAATACCAGGGTGACTTCAACGTCCGAGAATTGGATGGAGGCGATTCCGGTTCAGGGCAACGGATCGTCATGTTCGGTACCGATCAGGTTGAGTCGTACGAAGCAATCTTCAAAGCGGCTCCCGACGGCGACAGTGACTCCTACGAGAAAAGATCAACGGCCGCCGACGATTCCGATAGTGGCCCAAAGATTACTTTTCAGGGCGGTCGTCGCACACCCGGCGCCAGCGGAAATCAGTTGTTCTACGCCGTTGGAACCGGCCAAGGCGATAACAGTTTGCTCTCCGGTGTTGAGGGAGTTGACGCCATCTCGTTTAAGGCGGCCGAAGCGGCTGAAGCGATGGGGCTTGATAATCTGCCGGTTTCTTCCTCTGCACCGCGCGTCAACACAACGTTGATTCTCAACGACGAACTGAGGTTGTCGGAAGAAGACGAGCGGGCCGTTCGCGAGTTGTCTGAGCGCGACGGTGACTTTGATATGTGGGAAGCGACCACCGAACTGTGTAAGGAGATGTTGCATCAAGATACTGATCTTCCCGATTTCAGTGAAACCGTCACTATTTGCTCAAAAGTAGCCACGGAATTTCTGCATGCCGGAAAACTGTGGCACGCAGTGCAACTTCTCCAGTATATCGCACTGCTTGAAGACAAAATCAGGTCTGAGCGTCCGACTTGGGCGGATAAGCTCAAAGAAGTGCGGATGACCTTTGGGAGCCGTGAACGGATGGAGATTCTCGGTGAGACGCTCAATGTGCATCAGGAGATCGGCGCGGAAGAACTTCGCAAATACCTGAATTTTTTCGATTGGCAGGCGCTCGGCGCGGTTAGCGATTTGCTCGGAGATGTGACCTCAGACGTTCACCGCGAAGCCATATGCGACTTTCTAACTTCAGTTGGAAAAGCACATCTGCAAATCCTCTCGCGTGGTGTTACCGACAAGCGGCCCGAAGCGGTTCGTGGTGCGATCATTGTCCTATCACGGATTGGCGACCCGAGCGCGTTCAGCATTTTGAGACGGGCGGCCGAAAACGAAGACCGCTCAGTGCGTTTAGAATTGGTTACCCAACTTCGAAATTACGCCGGCCCGGAAGCGCTCGATATTCTCAAAATGGCGGCTACCGACCGTGACCACGAAATCAGAATAGCCGCTATCAACTCGCTTGCCACTCAGCAGGGGCCGGCGGCGTTCGATACGGTGGAGCAGATTCTGGCTGAAAAGGCGTTTTTTCTGCTTGAGCCTGAAGACAAAGAACGAATCCTGATTGCCTATTCGACACTAGGTGGAGAGGCCGCCGTGAATACTCTCGGCCAGATGATCCGCCGCTACAACCCGCTTCACAATCCGATTCTGGCCGCTGTGCGCAAATCGGCCTTTTCGGCACTGGCGCATAATCAGAGCGACTCGGCCGGTCAGGCGCTCGTACGTTTCGCCAATTCGTGGCGGCCGGATATTCGACGGCAGGCGCAGGCGGCCCTAAAGCGTCGGCGCGAATTGTTGTTCGGAGGTACCCATGAGTAGTACTGCCACCGCGCCAGTCACGCGCCTCCTTGCGGGGCAAACCGAAGAGAAGCTCTTGCATGCCTTTTTCATGCTCTACAAGACCTCGCGCATCATGCAGGCAAACAACGCGACCTTTCTCCAGCAACTGGAGACATTCTATTCGCATCTGGCCGCGATGGGAAAAGACGACACCGCCGTATCGATCAAAGTGATCTCTGACCGATACTTTGTCAATCATCAGTTGGTACGCTTTGATGAGGGCTTGTCCGGGTCGATGACCGTAGTGGCCGAGTGGAAGAAACTAGGTATCGGTGGTGTGCGCTTTGAAAGTGGTGTCTCCAAAGACGAACTCAAGGCGTATTATCAATCGCTGACCGAGGTCAAGCCCAACAAAGACAACCTTGAGACCTTGGCCGCCAAGATCAAAAATCTTGGCCTTGACCACATTCTCTTGCTGTCGACCAAAGATGTCAACGCTGACCTTCCGCTGGCCGCCGAGGAAGTCCGCAAGCAGTTCCGGGCGATGGCGCGGACGACATTTTTCACCGCGGTGTCGGTGGTGCAGGAAGTGGTGGTCAACACCATGCAACAGCGGGATGTCAATATTTCCAAGACCAAGCGGGTGGTGCATTCATTGATCGATCACATTACGCGTGATGAATCCTCGCTGATCGAATTGACGGCCATTAAAGACTTTGATGATTACACCTATGCCCACTCGACCAACGTGTGCGTCTACGCCCTCACGCTCGGTGTACGCCTCGGTCTGGACCGACCGCGTCTGTCACAACTGGGTTTTTCGGCGCTCTTTCACGATATCGGGAAAGTGAAACTTCCCAAAGACCTGATCAACAAGCCGGACGCCTTCGACGAAAACGACTGGATTCAGATGCAACGTCACCCTCTCCTGGGTGCGAAGACGATTCTTCGCAATATGAAGCTCGATATTCACACCGCGCGCGGCGCACGGTCGGCCTTTGAGCATCACATCAACAACGACTACACCGGCTACCCGACTTTGCATTACCATCGCCGGAACCCGAACTTGTTCTCCAAGATTATTTCGATAGTCGACTCATTCGATGCTCTGACCTCAGGACGGGTTTACTTGAAAAAGAGCATTCCGCCCGATGTCGTCATGAAAAAGATGCGGTATCAAATGGCAGTCAAATTCGATGCCTTCCTGCTCAAGCTCTTCAACGATATCATCGGTATCTATCCGGCCGGATCACTCGTGCTTCTGACAACTGACGAAATCGCGCTTGTGCTGACCAACAACGAACAGGATCGGTCACGGCCATATGTGAAGATTGTCGGTGACCGAAATGGTGTTTTGGATTCGCCGATCTGGACTGATTTGTCACTGGCCGAAAACGATCATCGGAAGATTGTGCGACTGCTCGACCCGACAAGGTATGGGCTGGACGCGAAAGATTTTGTGCTGGCGGATTGAAATAGGTTTGGCGTAGGGCAGGCTCGTACTTGATCCTGCACTGGTACATGTTCCGCGTTGTAATCTCGGTTACTCACCCAAGAACCGACCGAATCATCTCCTCGGGGCTTTTGCCGGGTTGATACAATTGTTCATATTTCTCAAGATGTCGTTTGTCATCGAATTGCGGAATTTGGTACGCCAGTTCACTGATTGCAAGAAGTTGGCGGTTGAAAAACATCGCCAGAGTCTCGTAGGCGGCGTAAAGTCTACGAAAATCAATTCCGGGTTCTTGGGACAGCTTTAGGAGAGTATCGATCATCAGATGGGTGCCGATTTCATGACTGATGAATTGGTAGGTCTTTTCAAACGGCTTATCGTAATAGACGAGGTTGCCGCCGTAGCCGAGAGAGTTGTAATCGGGGCCGTTCTTGTTCGCATAACAAAGGGTAATGTCGTACAGCGGGGCGGCAAAGGACATGCCCAAGAGATCTTCCCACTGGGCGATGTAATCTCGCTGACAGAAATGCTCGGTTAGCTCACCGGCTCGCTGTTGTAGTGCAGATAGAGCGATTGGCCAAACCTCGGCTTGGTATGCTTCAACACAATTCAGATACGCCTCACCAAGATCGCGGGCAGTAGCGGCCAATTGTTGGCTGTTGGCATCAAATTGATAGGTCTTCAGGTCATGCGACAGCAAATGGTCAGACCAGTTGGCAAGCGAAAATGCTTCAGTCAGTGGGTCGAGAGATTTCGTCAGCAACGCACGATCAAGCGCGGCGAAGTATGCGGCGAGATCGTCGCGCGTGGATAGTGGAAGGAACGCGGGAAACATAGTAAAGAA
>JBGAWZ010000252.1:0-3891 GCA_044227335.1 Candidatus Zixiibacteriota bacterium
TCTGGTCCTCCCAGCTCCAAAAATCAGTCTTCCCCACGGAATAGGTATTCCCCGGAATTTCGTACGTCACATGAAACCCGCTGGTCACAAGCTGGGGAAGATGCGTAGCGTCGCCTATCGTAATAACTTGTGCCGTGACATTGTTGAATGGAGGGAGGACTACGATGCCCCCAAAATTGCGATTGCTACAGTGCATGCCCAGATCGTTCCAGCCAATGATGATCTGAGTTTGCGCAGAGACTGAGCTAATTGCGCAAACAATGCCGATGAGGAAGAATCGCTTCACTGGGCACCTCCAAGAAATTGGATGCTCTAAACGCTTGAACTAAATGACTATCACTGTAGCAATAATGTAGTGACCGGTGGCGATGTTAGTCAACGCAGTTGTATGAGAATGCGAAGAATAAGTTCGATATTGGCTCTTCGAATAGGCCAGGTTGGCCAAAGCGTACTTATTTGGTAGGGGATTGCGGGCGCGAAATCGCGTTTCTGAGCAACGAGAGAGAATTCGACCCGGCGTTGACGGCGATCACATCCGGGTGGCCGTCACTATTCACATCGGCCACCGCCAGCGCATACACCTGCGAGCCGACACCATAGGTTGAAGGCGCGGCAAATGAGCCGTCGCCCGCCCCGGCAAAGAAAGAAATCGTATTGGAGTTGCGATGGGCGACGACCAGGTCATTATGTCCGTCGTTGTCAAAATCTGCCGAAACGACCGCCGACGGGCTCTTGCCGGTCGCAAGCGCGCTTCGAGATTGGAAAGGCGAGCCTGAACTTGAAACTCTTACGATGACACTGTCTCTTGTCTCACCGGTTCCAGCGACGTCAACTATGCCATCTGAATTGAAATCAGCCACTGCCACAGCAGTGAGATTCTCAATCAGGCCAATACTATCGGTTTTGCCCAGTGGCCTGATGTCTTCACTCGAATAGAGCATGACCGACCCCGATTTGTAATTGGGCACCGCGAGATCTGGTATCGAGTCACGGTTCAAATCCACCAGACATACCGTTCGGGGGCCCGCACCGGGAGATAGATTTCGTACGGCTTGTGGCTTTAGTTTCCCATCACCCTCAATCAGCGCAATTGTTCCCGCCCGATAACAACTAACCGCGATATCGGTAAACTTGTCATTTGTAAAGTCAGCGGCCAAAATTCCCCAGGGCGCCTCGCCCACGGCAATTTCCGCGGCTGGAGCGAATTTGCCCCCGCCCAGATTCTGCAAAATGCCGACTGTGCCGCTCCCAAAACCCGCCACCAACAGTTCGCGTTTACTGTCTCCATTGAGATCTGCCGCCGCGATTCCATGGGGAGTGCGCACTGTGCCAATAGTTGTGCGCTTCTCAAAAGTTCGGCTTGGTCCAGATAAAAGTACCGTGATGGTCGAGCCGTCCATGTCTGCGCTCGCCAGATCAGCATTGCTGTCGCCATCTAGATCAGCAGAAACTACCGCCACCGGAAATGCTCCAACACTCAGAGGTGCATCCGCCCAAAATGTGCCAGTCGAGTCATTGATATATACCGACACCGCGCCCGATCCTGAATCTGTCACGCACAAGTCGATCACGCCGTCATTATTCAAATCCGAAACTACCGCTGAAAGTGGGTGCCGTCCCGCCTCCCGCCTTAGCGGAGCCGTAAACCGTCCCTGCCCGTCGTTGAAAAGGAGTGAGAGATCATTCGAACTGTCGTTGACCACAACAAGATCGGCTCCATTGCGCTTGTCAAAATCTGCCGCGACTACAAAACAGGGCCCGATCCCCGCTGAGTATTTCAATTGAGGCAAGAAGCCCCCCACCGAATCGGCTAGAAAGATACTAACATCGCGCGAGCCATAATTTGAAACCGCAATGTCCTGCCGATTGTCACTGTTTAGATCGACACCAACAGCATGCGACGGGTGAAACCCGGTCGCAAGATTGCGAAACCTCGTAAAAGCTGAAGTGGGGGAGTTGTACAAAATCGTTACGCTGTCTATCTCGAACTTAGCTGAGAGTATGTCTGGTAACGAATCAGCGCTTATGTCACAGACAGAAAGTGCCTCGGCTCCATACCCAATCCAATAACTTGTCGCCTTTCCGAACAATCCATGTCCCGTATTGAGCAACACAGAAACAGATCGAGAGCGGTCATCGGCGGTGACAAGATCAATCTGGCCGTCGCGATTGAAGTCCGCCGCCACCACATAGGTCGGCTGAAGGCCAACGTCATAGGTGACGGCCGGGGCAAACTTGTTCCCTCCAGTACAAATGAAAACCGAAATTTGATTCGCTGAGTAGTTCGCGGTGGCAATATCCGGCTGAGCATCACCATTCAGATCGGAGGCAACAAGCGAGACTGCGCGGGAGGGGAGAGCAAAGTCGGCCGACTTGGCAAACTGCCCCTGCCCGTCGTTGGCGTAAATCTGAACCTGATCCGTCGAGTCGTCGATACTCGCCCAATCGAGATCGCTGTCAGCATCGAAATCGGCCGTAACTACCGCCCGTGGCGACTGGCCGACCTGATAGTCAATACGCGAGTCGAAAAACCGCTCGCCCGCCACGGTCGGGACTGCACAAAGGACAATGGCAACCAAGCTCGGAAGACCAAAGCGCAAGAACGGGAGGCGGACGCGTACTATATGATTCATGGTTCCAAACATAATTCAAATTCGCCTAAGAAGTAGTAGCTATTATGGCGCAAATTCCTGACGCCATATCCTGTTCTTCGCCACCCTGCACAAAAACGGATGCCTTGGTAGCTTCCCGCGGCCATTCCTTGGACGGTTCACATCTACTCGCGTCATTATCAAACGTATTGACAATTCTATGCCAGCCGTTATGTTTAGGGGGATCGGGAATCAGTTTGGTTCGCTGGCCCAGTCCCCGATTAGACATTACCGCCTCGCCTCACTCAGATTCCGGTAGAAGACACCGGTTTCTTCTATTACTTAGATTATTGTCTTTGTGTTGTTCATTGAATCTGATTGCGGACACGCAGGAATTAGAAATTGAATTTATACATATTAAAACAGTGTATTGAGAGTTAAGGAGATGGGTATGCACAGAAGGCTCATGAAACTGGTTCTGGTCGCCATAGTGGCACTCGCCTTGCCGACCATATCGTGGGGAGTCAGCCAATTTGACGCGACTCCCATGAAGACGGTCGACAAGTACACCGGAAAGATAATTGACTACGCTCCAAAACGGGTTGCGGCAAGACCCATCGCGTGGGGTGACGATCTGCCAAGTGGCGACTTAACAACACCCCCGGGTGGGTGGCAGAGATCACTTGGCCAGGCGGCCGCTCCCCAGAGTGTCTCGTCGCCAGGTCTGGATGTCTACTATACCTACATGGACGACCAGTATCGGTCCCCCGGTAAGCGCATGATCGATTTTCGCGGCACCCGCCCCGATATCCATTTTGTGTATTCGCGAAACGACGCACCGGCGGAAGATTCGCGTTTTGCCTACAACATCTATTCCCCGATCACCGGCACTTGGCCGCGCGGATTCCAGGTCGGTTGCGTGTTGAACGCGGTCGGCGAGTCTGGTCAGCACGCGGTCATGGATGTCAACAGCCGTAGCCGTGTTGTTATCGGCGGCGCCGACAATACCGGGGGCGCCATCGACAACCACTTCTTCTGGCAGAGCGGCGCTGGCGCCCCGGCCAACTGCACCTTCGGCGCCGGTAGCCAGAGTGCGCAGAGTCAGTATCAGTTGAATTTTCTTACGCCCACTACTGCCAATCACCTCTGGGAACCGATTATAGAGGTGCAGGAATGGGCGGGCGATACGATCACCCACGTGATGGCCAAAGAAGAGCTTCTCACTCCCAATGATCCAGATCTGTTCGGCAACTACACGCTGAACTACTTCCGCAAACTCGGCACTGCCGCTGCGGGCACA
>JBGAWZ010000253.1:0-1277 GCA_044227335.1 Candidatus Zixiibacteriota bacterium
ATCAAGAAAGTCGCGACTACTTCTTCGCTTTCCTCGCCACGAACGCGGGCACTACCTGTCGCTTGTTGAATTCCGGCCGGAGCGTGTCGGGCGGCGTACCGATGACTGCGTCGGTCATGGTCAGGATAGAGTTGTTTGGGTTGGTGGTGGTGGTATCGACCCCCCAATTTGTGATCGCCACATCGTCAACGGAATGCAAATACACTGTCACCAGTCGACCAGTTCCCGGCTCCAAACGGACAGTAGTCGGCCCGAGATTGGCGATCATGCCAAGGGTGAGGCATTGAATCGCCGTATCGACGCGAAAACCTCGGTAGGCGAAGTTGGCGGCTCGTCCGCCGGCGTACACTGCAGAATCGGCAATCAGGCGGGTGAGACCGGCTTTGTATTTCAGCGGCACAGTCAGGCCGACAATTGGTTCGTCGTTGGTGTACAGAACAGTGATGGTCCAAATGTTCGGTTCGATCATGGCCATTTCGGCGTAGATTGTATCGACTTTTCCATATGGATCGGTTTGTGCGGTGACCATCGCGGGCAGGATAAGAGCCGCCCAGGCAGTCGCAATCAGCAATAGTACTCTTTTCATTCTTCCTCCGAATATCGTCATTTTCTCTCTACTTCGTTGTACAATCAGCGCCATGAAAGGATCCGCCCTTATTGCGAGGCAGTGGATTGCATCATTGCCGCCTGCTGGACAGCGATAATGAGCGAATCGGCGGCGCGATCGTTATTCAGCTTATCTCGGTAAACATCGGCCGCCATCAGTGCGGCGCGCTGTCCTTGAACGGTCTCAGGGAATTTGGAAAAAACCTGGGACAGCACTGCGGCCGCTTCGGGCCACTGCTTTTTGTTGCGATGCAGATCGGCCAGGAAGTAAAGCGCCAGGGCTTCATCGCGCGTTCCTGGTTTCTGGGTGGCGATAGTCTTGTACGCTTTTTCTGCCCGCTGGAACCACTGCTCGGCTTCGGCCTCGCGCCCTTCTTTTTGGGCTTTTTCAGCCAAATACAGATGTGCCCCCATCGCCTGTTCGGAGCCGGCATAATGATCGATCAGGAAACGATATTCAGTCTCCGCTCGTCCCCAATTATTCTCAAGTTCAAATGTCTGTGCTTTGGCGTACTGTGCGCTTGGCGACACCTCGAAGTAGCGTGGCCATCGGCTTTCAATGGAAGTCAGAATCTCCCGTGCTTTGGCGTACTCTTTCTTACTTATGTAGATCTTCGCCTGCTTTTCATATATCTGCGGCCGGGCAACGGTATCAGCTCCAACAAGTGTCT
>JBGAWZ010000253.1:1320-5206 GCA_044227335.1 Candidatus Zixiibacteriota bacterium
AACTAATGCAGAATCGTATTTCTGGAGTTTCTCCGCATACAGGTCGGCTATATGCAATTTCGGCACGGGCGCCACAGCGCCGGTCGAATCAACCATTCGGGCCAATGTCGCCGCGGCCTTCTCCCATTGTTCGGCGTCCTCATATAGACGGCCGAGATTGCCAAGCGCAGTCATCGAAAGTTCACTCGGAGCGCTGGTCGCTGTTGACCACTTCTGGTAGTACGTTTCGGCCCGGGCGTACCATTGGTCCGCCTGTCCCAAGTCGCGACCGTCGACAAACGCCTGGTGGATGCGCAGTGGCAGATTGAATATGAGGAGCATTACATGGCCGGAATCATTAACCGGCGGTGAGAACTTTTCTATCGAGTTGATGAAGACTCGTAGCGATGAGTCCCGTTCTCCGGCAACCTGCAACGCTCGTCCGTAGTTGTAAAAAGTTGTCGCCTGCTCGGTGCGGTTTAAAGTCGCCTTGCTCATCAATCGTTCGAGGAGCACAGCCAGCGTGTCATACCGTCGCGCAGCAAAGTACATTTGTGCCAGGTGCGTTGTGCTCTGGTACACAATTCCTGACAACTGGCGATTCTCCTGAGGATCCAGCGCAGGGGTCACCGTGTCGAGCGCCGCGTAGCAATAGGAGGCTACCGCGCTGTACTGATCGCGTAGTCCGCGGGCCACCGCAGGTTCATCCTCGTCGCCGCGAAACACAGCGGCTTGCAGGGCTTTGTCGGCCGAATAGTAGAGTTTCTCCGCCTGATAGCGGATTCTCACGGCTGGTTTGTCAGAGCAACTCGAAAAGCCAAGCCCGCAGGCCACCACCGCTACTAGTGCAATGAATCTTCTGCTCATGATTCCTTTATCGGTAATTGAGTATATGCTTTTATGAGCCAAGAGTATACACGGCTCAATGGGAAGGCACAAGTTATTTGTCTGGGGGAGGGGCTGACGACATCGGCAAAAAAAAGCCGCTCAGTGAACTGAGCGGCTTGAGATTTGGTAACGAGGTATGAAATCTTACTTGCGGCGACGAATCACGCCCGCGCCGAGCAGGCCCATGCCCAGGAGGAGCATCGACGCCGGTTCGGGAACCGCGTTCGGCTGGCGACGATACTTGGTATCCATCCAGTCATTTCCGCATCCAACCGCGACGTGGAAATCAAGAGTCTTGAAGTCGCCGAAGCATGACTTGTTGATCTTGAATTCCCAAACGAATGTGTCGCCATTGCCCGGGCCGGGGAAACCAGTCTCTTTGAACGAATTGTCGTACGTCTTGGAGAACTGAATGTCGGCCTTCTTCGTCGCGTTGTAGCCGATTTCGTGAGCGCCAGCGGCATTCTTGACCGTGTTGTTCTTGTAGTATGAACCGTTCACGTTCTGAATGTAATTCCAGCTGTTGTTAGTGCGATAGAAACCGGTATTGCCGGATTCGTTGGTCTTTTGCTGGGTGTAGTTGGTGATCGACGACTTAACATCAATCGCGTACTGGAACGGGCTTCCGCCGTCCTTGCCGATGAAGATATCGCCAAGGCGGTAGTTCTGATTGTAGCTGTTAGAGTGAGCCAGGAACCCGAAGGAGTTGGCCATCGCGATATAGACATAGTCGCCTTTTTCGCGGACTTTGAATCCTTCGAGATCAAACTTCTCACCACCCTCACCGTGACTACCGGGAGAAGGAAGGTGCCCGATATTGTTCGGGTAGTTAAATGGAGCCCAGTTGTTGTTGTAGTCAAACGGGCTTTCGCTGTTGTTGAACACTGTGTTGTACTTATACCCGTACGCGCCGGCCGAGCCAGCGGCGAGCATCACAACCAGTGTGACCATGATGAGTTTTTTCACTAAAATACCTCTCGTTACCAATAAAGTTACGTTTTCTCAAGCCACTACTAGGCAACTTCCATGCCACAAATCAATCGGCCCGACCATCAATCTGTCCCGTTGAACCACAATGAGTTAGAAGGGTGGTTGAGGGGCAGAGTCATGGTACTAGCATGCCTGACGTGCAGATGTCGTCAAATATTTGCCAAAAAAGTGTGCACGACAGTGCATATATCATTGCGTTCCAAGGACCTGACGGAATTGCTATTGTAGTCAAAAGTGACGATTTTCGTAGTCGTTTGGTGGATTTGTTCACGTCGCCACCACCTTAAAAAAGGGAGACCGACATGACCAAGCACCAATCCCAAACTCCTTCTGACATGCGCGCGGTCACGGGAAAGTCAAGCACAGTGCGTCTTGGCCGATCCGGCGCCGCCTCAGACCTCAGCCGGTTGTCAAGAGTAATTCAGTTTTCAAGATCTGATCTCGTCGACGGGCGGCACCGAATTTCACTTTACCGGTTTCTATCTGATAATATCCCCGTCGTTCATTCGTGCGTTTGGACGTGGATACGTCTGGCCTCCGCCGCCGGTCAATTTAGGGTCGATACGTCGGCCGGGTCTCTTACCGAATCAAAAGTCAGCGAGCGATTGGCAAGACTTACAGAGAAGATCTTTGCCGGCCCAAACGGGCGACGAACCGGGTTGCCGTCGCTTATCTCTGAAATCTTCACCTCTGTTTTCCGCGATGGATACTTTGTTGGTGCCCTGTCAATTTTACCCGGAGAAAATGGGGTGGATCAGATTTTGCCGATTGATTCAGCCAAAGTCCGGTTTGCCGATGATTCAGGAAAATCGGGGATTTACTTCGATGACGGTCGCTCGACGCTGTCTCTTGACCGTCCCGATGTGTATCTGATTCCATTCGCGCCATCGGCTGACAGCCCGTTTGGTCGCTCACTGTTACAAGCCGTTCCGTTTGTTGCCTACATAGAACAGCAGTTGATCGACGATATGAGGCGGAGCAGTCACAATTCCGGATTTCAGCGGCTCCATGTGAAAATCACACCTCCTGAGCGAATGGCCGGAGAGTCCGACACCGCCTACGCCAATCGGATCAACGGGTATTTCGACGCCACGGTAGATATGATAAAATCGTGCGATGTTGACGACAACCCGGTGACTTGGAACAACGTACAGATCGATCTTATCGGGCCGGAACGATCGCAGGCGATATCCAATAGTTGGTTTATGACTCACCGGGCAATGGTGGAAGAAGTATGCGCCGCTACCAATCTTGCCCCGTTTCTTCTCGGGTACTCCTACGGCGCCACGACCACCTGGTCGGCATTCAAATTCGACGTTGTGATGCGTCAGGTTCGGGCAGTGCAGGCCCAAGTAGCGCAGTTTTTGGAATGGGTGGGAAATATTGAATTGTCGCTGGCCGGTTTGGACGCCCGGTGTCGGTTTGAGTTTGACAACACGTTCTCCTATCAGGTGAAAGATGAAGTGGCGGTGCAGTCCAGCCGGATTGAGAATATTCTGAAACTGTATCAGGCGGGTTTGATCGACGCCGCGACAGCAAAGAAAGAATCGTGCAAAATACTCTGATCGACGCGGTCCCCGCCGAGCTTTGGCGGCGTGGCTTTCTCGATCCGGCACTTTTCGCTGAAGAGATATTGGGGGTGAAACTTCACCCGGGGCAAGTTGAGTGGCTGTCCCGATCCTGGAAACGAGAAAATCTTCTCGTTACCGGGAATCGGTGGGGGAAATCGTTCGTCTCAGCGATCAAACTGATTCACAATTCTGTCTATCAGATCCGGCCGGTACGATGGCGCGATGTGCCCTACTACCGCGCTGTGGCCGCCTCCATCACCCAGGATCAGGCGAACCTGGTGTTCAATCAGGTCAATCGGCTGATCCGCCGGTCACCGGTGCTGGCGCCACTCGTTGAGCAACGCACCCGGACTCCTTTCCCGCGAATAGTATTTGGCAATGGTTCATCGATTGAAGCCCGCTCGACGCAAAATCGGGGCGAGTATCTCCTGGGCAACGATTTCGATTTGTTCGTTTTC